>JBAVEE010000349.1:0-11468 GCA_049587575.1 Bradyrhizobium sp. | reverse complement strand
CTCGCCTTCGTGACCCAGACCACGCTGTCGATCGACGACACCGCCGAAATCGTCGCGATGCTGAAGGAGCGGTTTCCGAACATCTCCGGCCCGCACAAGGAAGACATCTGCTACGCCACCACCAACCGCCAGCTCGCGGTCAAGAAGGTGGCGCCGGTGGTCGACGCCCTGATCGTGGTCGGCGCGCCGAATTCCTCCAATTCGCAGCGCCTGCGCGAAGTCGCCGAGCGCGAGGGCTGCAGAATCGCGGTGCTGGCGCAGCGTGCCGGCGATCTCGACTGGTCGAAGTTCACCGGCATCAAGAGCCTCGGCATCACGGCGGGCGCCTCGGCGCCGGAAGTGATCGTCGAGGAGATCATGGGCGCGTTCGCCGAGCGATACGAACTGCATGTGGAGACGGTCTCGGCCGCGGAAGAGAACGAGTTCTTTCCGTTGCCGCGCTCGCTGCGGCCCGACGCCGCCGAGTAATCGAACATGGCGGTCTACACCGACGTCGCCGCCGACGAGCTTGCGGAATTCCTGAAGACCTACGAGATCGGCGAATTGCTGTCCTACAAGGGCATCGCCGAGGGCGTCGAGAATTCCAACTTCCTGCTCCACACCACGTCGGGATATTTCATCCTGACGCTGTACGAAAAGCGCGTCGCCAAGGACGACCTGCCGTTCTTTCTCGGCCTGATGACCCATCTGGCCTCGCGCGGCATCAGCTGCCCGCAACCGGTGAAGAACAAGGCCGGCGACGCGCTCAGCGCTCTCGTCGGCCGCCCCGCGGCGATCATCAATTTTCTGGAAGGCATCTGGCCGCGCAAGCCCAATGCGGCGCATTGCGCCGGCGTCGGCGAGGCGCTGGCGCACATGCATCTGGCCGGGGCCGATTTCGCCATGGCCCGCGCCAATGCGCTGTCGGTGTCGGGCTGGCGTCCGCTGTTCGAACAGGCCGCGTCACGCGCCGACGAGGTGCAGCCCGGATTGCGCGCGTTTATCGGCGCCGAGCTCGATCATCTCGAGAGCGGCGTCTGGCCTAAGGATTTGCCGCAAGGCGTGATCCACGCCGACCTGTTCCCGGACAACGTGTTTTTCCTCGGCGAGCGGGTGTCCGGCCTGATCGATTTCACCTTCGCCTGCACCGATATGCTCGCCTATGACGTGGCGATCTGTCTCAACGCCTGGTGTTTCGAGAGCGATTGTTCGTTCAACGTCACCAAGGCGCGCGCCTTTCTCGGCGCCTATGGCCGGACGCGGAAATTGTCCGATGCCGAGCAGAACGCGCTGCCGCTATTGGCGCGCGGCGCGGCGTTGCGCTTCCTGCTGACGCGTCTGGTCGATTTTCTCAACGTGCCCGCGGGCGCCCTGGTGCGGCCGAAGGATCCGCTGGAATATGCCCGCAAACTGCGCTTTCAGCAAAGCGTGGCCGGCATCCGCGATTATGGCGTCGCAGCGGGATCGACGGCGTGAACGCGCTCCCCTCGGTCATCATCCACACCGATGGCGCTTGCTCGGGCAATCCCGGGCCGGGCGGCTGGGGCGCGATCCTGAAATTCGGCGAGGTCGAAAAGGAATTGAAGGGCGGCGAGGCGCATACCACCAACAACCGCATGGAATTGATGGCGGCGATTTCGGCGCTGGAAGCCCTCAAGAAGCCCTGCACCGTCGATCTCTATACCGACAGCCAGTATGTGCGTCAGGGCATTACCGGCTGGATCCATGGCTGGAAGAAGAACGGCTGGCGCACCGCGGACAAGAAGCCGGTCAAGAACGCCGAATTGTGGCAGCGGCTCGAAGCCGCGCTGAAGCCGCATCAGGTGCGCTGGCACTGGGTCAAGGGCCACGCCGGCCACGACGCCAACGAGCGCGCCGATCAACTGGCGCGCGATGGCGTGGCGATGGCGAGGCTGAAGACGTAGGTGGAAGATTGAAGGGACCGCTTCGCCGCATGATCGTCGTCGCCCCCGCCGTCATCACCCGCGAACGCGGGTGATCCAGTATTCCAGAGGCGTTTGAGAGAATCGTGCGGCCGCGGCGTACTGGGTCGCCCGGTCAAGCCGGGCGACGACGAGAAGGGGTATCGTGGAGCAGTGGCTTACAGCTGCCCCAGCAGCGTATCGCCGCCGGAGACCTCGACCTTGCCGGGCGCCGGCTCGAGATTGAGCTTCCTGACGACGCCGTCATCCACCAGCATCGAATAGCGATGCGAGCGGATGCCGAGGCCGTTGCCGGAGCCGTCCAGCTCCATGCCGATCGCCTTGGTGAATTCGGCATTGCCGTCGGCGAGGAAGGTGGCTTCGTCGCGCTGGTCGGTGTCGCGCTTCCAGGCGTTCATGACGAAGGCGTCGTTGACCGAGACGATCGCGATCGTGTTCACGCCCTTGTCCTTCATGGCGTAGGCGTTCAGGAAGATGCTCGGCAGGTGCATCTTGTGGCAGGTGCCGGTGTAGGCGCCGGGCACCGCGAACAGCGCGACCTTCTTGCCCTTGAAGATATCGTCGGTGCTCCTGACCTGCAGACCGTCGGCCGTCATGACGCGAAATTTTGCGTCCGGCAGCTTGTCGCCAACTTTGATGGTCATCGTCAATTCTCCCTGATTGTGCGGATGTTTCTTAAACCGGACCGGCGGGGGGCACAATATTCAGGCCTGCGAAAACGGCAATGGTCCGGCGCGGTCACTGTTCTGTCATCAGGCGGAAAATCCGCCCTGGTCGAGAAAGGCCTGTTCCTCGGGCGTGGTGACGCGTTGCAGAATGCGATTGCGATGGGGAAAGCGTCCGAACCGGCGGATGATATCGGCATGATCCTCGGCATATTCGAGGTTCTCGGTGTTGCCGGCGTTGCGAAACAAATCCACGCAACGCAGTTGGTCGGCCAACTGCTCCGAATGCATGAACGGCATATAGAGAAATTCCAGCAAGGCCGCGTCGACGCGCCGGTCCGCACCGCGATCGATGGCGCGGCTTGCGACCTCTCGGGCCAGCGCATCGCTCGAATAGGTCCTGATATCGTCGCGAAACATGTTGCGTGGAAACTGATCGAGCACGATGACCAGCGCCAGCGCGCCCTCGTCGGAGGATTCCCAGGATGACAGCCCGCCGGCGGCCGCCTGCCGCCACAGAGCGAGAAACCGGCTGCGCACGACCGCGTCGAACGCGGCGTCGCGCCTGTACCAGCGCTCGCGGCCAGCCTCGCGCCAGAACGCAAGGATTTCCTCCGGCATTATGTCGCGAGCATCAGTCACGAACCGGCTTGCGCTCGTTCATTCAGGCGGCCGCGGCCTTCTTTTCATCCCGCAACTCGCGGCGCAGGATCTTGCCGACATTGGTCTTCGGCAGGGTGGTCCGGAACTCGATCTGCTTCGGCACCTTGTAGTTCGTCAGCTGGGTGCCGCAGAACTTGATGACGTCCTCGGCGGTGAGGCTCGGGTCTTTCCTGACGATGAATGCCTTGACGGCCTCGCCCGACCGCGGATCGTCGACGCCGATCACGGCGCATTCCAGCACGCCGGGATGGCTGGCGATCACTTCCTCGATCTCGTTGGGATAGACGTTGAAGCCCGATACCAGGATCATATCCTTCTTGCGGTCGACGATCTTGGTATAGCCGTCCGCTGTCATCACGCCGATATCGCCGGTGCGGAAATAGCCGTCCGATGTCATCACCTTGGCGGTCTCGTCGGGCCGATTCCAGTATCCGGCCATCACCTGGGGACCCTTGGCGCAGATTTCGCCGGGCTGACCAAGCGGCACTTCGTTGCCATCATCGTCGCGGATCGAGAGATAGGTGGACGGAACGGGAAGACCGATCGAACCCGAGAACTTGTCGATATTGGCGGGGTTGCAGGTCAGCGTCGGCGAGGTTTCCGACAGGCCGTAGCCCTCCGACAGCGCGCAGCCGGTCACCGCCAGCCATTTCTCCGCCACCGGTTTCTGCGTCGCCATGCCGCCGCCGTTCGAAACCTTGAGCTTGGAGAAATCCACCTTGTCGAATCCGGGCGTATGCAGCAGGCCGTTGTAAAGCGTGTTGACCCCCGGGAAGAAGTTGATCTGGTATTTCATCAATTCCTTGACGAATCCCGCCATGTCGCGCGGATTGGGAATCAGCAGATTGGTGCCGCCGGCGCGCATCCCCAGCAGGAAACACGCCGTCAGCGCGAAGATATGATAGAGCGGCAGCGCGCAGACGATCAAAAGCTGGTCGACATGCGGCGGCTTCTCCAGCGCCGGCTGCAGCCAGGCGTCATTCTGCAGCACGTTGGCGAGGATGTTGCGATGAAGCAGCGTCGCTCCCTTGGAGACGCCGGTGGTGCCGCCGGTATATTGCAGGAAGGCGACGTCGTCGGGCGTCAGTCTTGGCTTGTCGAGCTTCATGCCGCGGCCGGCGGCGACCGCGTCGTTGAAGGCGACGGCGCGCGGTATCGAATAGGGCGGCACCATCTTCTTCACGCGCCGCACCACCAGGTTGACGATCACGCCCTTGAGGCCGAGCAGGTCGCCCATGCTGCCGACGATGACGTGTTTGAGCGGGGTCTTGCCCATCACCTGCTGCACGGTGGTCGCGAAGTTCTCCAGCACGATGATGGCCTCGGCGCCGGAATCCTTGAGCTGATGCTCGAGCTCGCGCGGGGTGTAGAGCGGGTTGACGTTCACGACCGCGAAACCCGCGCGCAGTACGGCGGCGGTAGCGATCGGATATTGCAGCACGTTCGGCATCATCAGCGCGACGCGGGCGCCCTTTTGCATGCCCTTGCTCTGCAGATAGGCCCCGAGCGCCAGCGACATCTCGTCGAGGTCGCGGTAGCTGATGGACTTGTCCATGCAGATGAAGGCCTTGCGGTCGCTAAACTTCGCAAAGCTTTCTTCCAGCAGCTCGACCAGGGATGAGTATTGGGTCACATCGATATCGGCGGGCACGCCGGCCGGATATTGCTTGAGCCAGATGCGCTCCATGCTAGTTCCCCTCTCGGTTCGCTTCCTTAACTATCGCCCGCTTGTTGGTGCGGGATGCATTGTTTAGGTCAGTATTGAGCATTGCGGCGGCCGATGGCAAGCGGCGGCGAGCTTTGGGTACATCGGTCACGGAAATGTGCCGGTCCGGCCGGCCGAAGCCGGTTATGTGCGGGGCGCGGCAGCGGGCTTTTGATCCGACGCGCCGGCGTCTCCGGCCGTGCTCTTGGGCGCAGGTTTGGCGGGCTTCGCCGCCGCCTTTGGCTTTGCCGGCTTCGCGTCCGGTTTTTCGGCGGCATCCGGCCTGGCGTTCGCGTGTCTGGCGGATTTCGGTTCGGACTTCGCCGCTGATTTGGCGTCCTTGCCCGCATCCCTGGTCTCGGATTTTGCGTTGTTCTTGGGCTCGGCCGCAGTATCCGGCTTTTTCGCCGCGACCCGCGACTTTCTTCCGCGATGCCGCGCCGCCTGTTCGGCGGCGTCCGTGGCTACGGCGGCGATCAAGGCGGCCCCCGTCCTGGTCGGCCCGGTATAAACAGGGATCGGCTCCGATGGCGCGGGCGGCCCCGCCAGCAACTCCGAGGGCTTCAGCGTCGGCGGCGGCTGCAGACCGGCGCTGAAGAACGCCAGCGCGGGCGCGCTGTTGCCCGATCCGGCGCCCGCCACCGTGTCCTCATCCTCGTCGCTGGCCGGCTTGTGGCGCTTGCCGCCACACATCTCGTCGCGCAGGTTCGGCGGCGACGCATCGATCGGCACCAGATTGTCGACCGTGCCGAGCGAGGGGCGCAGCCAGGACAGCGTGTTATTCGCAAAGCCGCGCTCGAGCAGCTGGGCTGCTCGTACCGCGCGCATCTGGCTGGACGACGCACCGAGCACCACCGCGATCAGCCGTTTGCCGTTGCGGGTCGCCGATGCCACGAGGTTGTAGCCGGAGGCGCAGATGAATCCGGTCTTGAAGCCATCGGCGCCGGGATAGCGTCCGATCAGCTTGTTGAAATTCTGCGTGACCTTGCGGCCGTAACGGATCGATGGAATGTGGACGAAATATTCGTATTCCGGCAGGTCATGAATAATCGCGCGGGCAAGGATCGCGAGATCGCGGGCCGAAGTGATTTGACCGTCCGCAGGCAGGCCGTTCGGATTGACGTAGCTCGTCTGCGTCATGCCGAGCCGCTGCGCGTTCTGGTTCATCAGCGCCGAAAAGCCGTCGATCGAGCCTCCGACGCCCTCGGCAAGCACCACGGCCATGTCATTGGCCGACTTCACCAGCATCATCTTGAGCGCGTTGTCGACGGTGACCTGGGTGCCCGGACGGAAGCCCATCTTCGAGGGCGATTGCGACGCCGCCACCGGGGATACCGTCAGCAGGGAATCGAGCGTCATCCGACCTTCCTTGACGGCCTTGAGCGTGACATAGGCCGTCATCAGCTTGGTCACCGATGCGGGATACCAGGGATAGGTCGCGTTCTCGGCTTGCAGCACCTTTCCGGTATCGGCTTCAACGACCAGCAGCGCTTCAGCATGCGCCGTGCGCGGCGTAACAGCGGCGAGCGCCGCTAGGACGAGGAGCCAGTTCAACGATGGCTTGCAAAGCAACGGGCGAAGAA
This sequence comes from Bradyrhizobium sp., assembly GCA_049587575.1. Classification (GTDB taxonomy): domain Bacteria; phylum Pseudomonadota; class Alphaproteobacteria; order Rhizobiales; family Xanthobacteraceae; genus Bradyrhizobium. The sequence continues at coordinate 4,930 of JBAVEE010000349.1, read as the reverse complement.
AATGCACTATCCGATTTCCGGTTCTTTGAGACCCGCCTTCGAGAAGGAGGTCCGGGCTTGTGACGTTCGGGTTTCAATCGCGTCCGGCGCCGTCGCTCACGGCTGTCGCAAACCTATACCGGCTCGCAGCTCCGGAACAGAGGCTCTGCGATCAAATCGTGGACGAAATAGGTCGAATTTCAACGGTGCCTAAATCTTGATGGCGGCGCCGCTCGCTGCAGGCGCCGGAATGCTCGCCGGCGCGCTCTCCTGAACCATGAATTGGGCTCTTGCGAGTTCCGCGAAATGGCCGCCTTTCGCCACCAGTTCATCGAAAGTTCCGCTTTCGATGACCCGCCCGCTGTCGAACACCAGGATCCGCGTGGCGCTGCGGATGGTCGAAAGCCGGTGCGCGATCACAAAGGTGGTGCGTCCCTTCATCACCTCGTCGAGCGCGGCGTTGACCTTGGCCTCGGTAACGGCATCGAGCGCGCTGGTCGCTTCGTCAAGGATCAGGATCGGCGGATCTTTCAGGAGCGCCCGCGCAATCGACAGCCGCTGCCGCTCGCCGCCGGACAGCATCCGGCCGCGTTCGCCGGCATTGGTTTCGAATCCCCGTTCGCTGCGCTCGATGAATTCCAGTGCCTGTGCCCGGGCCGCCGCAGTCCGCAGTTCCTGGTCGGTGGCGTCCGGTTTGCCGACCCGCAGATTGTCCGCGATCGTACGGTCGAACAGCAGCGCCTCCTGAAATACCACGCCGATGTTCCGACGCAGCGCGGCCAGCGTCAGGCCGCGGACGTCCATGCCGTCGATCTTGATGAAGCCCGATTGCGGATCGAACGCGCGATGCAGAAGCGCGATGGCGGTCGATTTGCCGGCGCCGGTCGGGCCGACCAGCGCGATGGTCTGGCCGGGCAGCGCCGTGAACGAGAGGTCCTCGATCGCCGGCCGCTTGCCGTCATATGAAAACGAGACGTCGTTGAATTCGACCAGGCCCGACAGACGCCCGGGGTCGATTGCGTCGAGGCGGTCGCGAACGGCGGGCACGGCGTCCAGCACATTGAAAAATTCCTGCAGCCGCGGCGCTTCCATGAACACGCTGTTGATGAAGCTGACGACCTGTTCGAGCTTCTGGATCAGCATGGTGGCGAAGCTGACGAACATCACGATCTCGCCGACCGAGGTGAGGCCCTGTTCGTGCAGCACGATGCCAACGGTGAAGATCGCCAGTACCGTGATGGTGGTCGAGGCCCTGGTGATCACGGTGACCAGCGCCCACCACGACAGCACCGGCATCTGCACTGCCAAAAGCTTGTCGGCAACGAAGCGCAGTCCCTGCACCTCGGCATCGATGCGCACGAAGCTTTGCACCAGCGCCACATTGCCGAGCGCGTCCGAGGCGCGGGCGGAAAGATCGCTGTAGTGCCCCTCGACCTCGCTCTGCATGCCATAGGTCTTGCGCACGACCAGCGTGGTCAGCACCGTGAACACCACGCAGAGAACGAACAGCAGGATCGCCAGCCGCCAGTTGATATAAAACGCCAGCGGCAGCAGTACCACCAGCGACATGATCGCGGCGAAATGCTCTCGGAAAAATCCGAGCCACAGTCGCCACAATGAATCCGTTCCGTTCAACATCACCTTCATCAGGCGACCGGAATGGGTGCCGGTGTGGAAGGTCAGCGGCAATTGCATGATATGCTCGAAATAGTTCGTCAGGACCGCCTGACGCTGGCGGTGCGCCAGCCGATCGGCGTAGAGCGCGACAGCGGCGCTGCACAGGATGGTGAACAGGCCGAAGGCCGCCCAGGCCGCCAGCAGCGGCCACGCCGACGACGAGGCGAGCGGACCCGCGGATGGTTTGCCCGAGAGAACGTCGACGATACGGCCGAACAGCACGGGTTCAGCGAACTGTGCGCCGGCCAGCAGCAGATTGGCGCCGGCCAGGATCCAGCCCAGTCGTGCCTCCTTGCCGAGCAGATGAAGGACGCGCGTATAAAGGCGGAGCAGGGACATGAGGATAAGGCCCGAGGGCTCGACGTGACGGAGGATCGGTCGGAACGTATTCTAATCAGGGATCGCCGGAGAGCGATACGGCAGGAGCGCCTGATCCGCCAAAGTGTAGGCGGTTTGGCGAAAATATCATACGCTAATTCAATTATTTGGCACGCGGTCGGACGCAAAGCCGGCATCCACGGCCGCGCGACGGGTTTCTGCTCAATTGATCAGTCTGCCACCGAGCGCGGGCAGGAAACCAGCATCGAAAATATCGTCGGCGGATGGTCGCTTGCTGAATTTGAAATCCTCGGCGACCTGGTCGATCGAGCGGTCGAGCCGGGCGGGATCGACGCCGCCGATGCCATTGCGCTTGACCTCGCTGGTGAGAATATTGTCTTCGATCACGGTCTGCAGACGTTCCAGTTCAAGATCGCGCGAGCCGTCCTCCATGCGGCTGAGAACCTCGTCAACCGCGTGCCCCGGCTCCCTGACGGCCAGATTGGTGCCTGATATCACCGCGCGCAGGAAGCCTTTTACCGCATCGGGTCGCCTGGCGGCGAATGCCGGGTTGACGATCACCGCAAACCCGTAGGCCTCGCAGCCATAATCGTTGAATCGCAGCACGGCGAGGTCGTCGGCCGGAACGCCGCGGTCCCTCAAGTTCACCGCCGACTGGTAGGAGAAGCCGGTCACGGCATCGACCTGACCGGCCGACAGCATCGGTTCGCGCACGGCGGCGCTGATGCGGTTCTCCCTGACCCCTGCGACCTTGATGCCGTTCTGGCGCGCCAATGCCGGCCACAGCCGGCGCGACAGATCGCCGTCGGCGACGCCGAGCGTCTTGCCCTCGATATCCGACAGCACATGGATGCCACGGCTCTTGCGGGCGACGATGGCGTAGGGCGATTTGTTGAACAGCACGAACACCGCCTTGACGGGCGGCGCATCGCGGTCGCGAAAGCGGATCAGCGCGTTAATGTCAACCAGCGCGAATTCGCTTGCTCCGGCGGCGACGCGCGCGATCGCGTCGGGCGATCCGCCCGCGATGTCGGTGGTGACCGCCAGGCCTTCCGATGCGAACAATCCGTCGGTCGCCGCCAGCACCAGGGGAGCGACGCCGGCATTGATCGGACGATCGAAGGAAAACCGGATCACGGTTGGTTGCCGGTTTTCCTCTGCGGCCCGGCCTTCCGCCGCGCCCAGGCATGCAAGCCCGAGCAAGCTGATCAGTAAAGCCAGAAGGCCGCGGGCAACAATTGTCTGACTTGCGCGCATCAGGATCACACCGGGACCGAAGGTCAGTTGCCGCGCCGGATATGTCTGTTTCATGACGTCGGGAGCCGTGGCGCTCATTGTGCCCGGTGAAATCTGAACGGTCGATGAGCGACACGACTCCGTCACCCATGGTGATGTCGGATGCGGAACCTAACATCGGCTTAGGGGTTAACTGCGTGAGACCTGCCCCAGGCTCCCACGGAGGACATTGAGATGCTCGCGCGAAAAGGTGCGTTTTCGTCGATCGGCCGAGCCGCTGCGCTGGCAACGGTTGCGGCCGTGGCCTTGGCGGTAATCGAGCCGTCGCTGGCTCTGGCCGGATCCGCTTCTCCCGGCAAAGCCCGGCCGGCGGTGACCGCAACCAGCGACGCCACGGATTTTAGCGCCCGCCGTAGAATCGTCCATCGGCGCGGCGGCAGAGTCTATGGGCGCGACGGCGCCGCCGCGGCAGCCGCCTTTGCCGGTATCCTCGGCACCGGTCTGGCGATCGCCGCCCAAAGCCAGGGCGGCTATTACGGCGGTTACTATGGTGGCCCCGGCTATTACGGCGGTAACCCCTATTACGGGGGATACGGCTATGGGTATGGTGGCCCCGGCTGGTAACCATATCTGCCCCAAACCGATCGATCCGCCGGTCGCGCCCTGCCACCGGCGGATTTCTTCTCGTGGACGCCATGCGTTAACACGCTGGCCACAGGTTTCGACTAGTTTGGTGCGATGAGTGATTCGCTCGAGCGGCTTTATCTGGCGGTCATCGCGGCCAAGGATCTCGATCCGGCAATTTCGCGAACGGCAAGGCTGTTTCAACGCGGCCCCGCCAAGATGGCGAAGAAATTGGCCGAAGAAGCCATCGAGGTCGTGATCGACGCCGTCAACGGCAACACCGGCGCCGTGGTCAGCGAGAGCGCCGACCTGCTCTACAACCTCACGGTCTTGTGGGCCTCGGCTGGTGTGCGGCCCGAAGACGTGTGGCGCGAAATGGAGCGGCGCGAGCATCTGCTTGGGATCGCCGAGAAGCTGCCGAAATCGATGGTCAAGATGGCCAAGGTTTCGCCGCCGCGGGTCGCACGGCGACCAATTGTCGCGCTTGAGAGCCGCAGTCTGCGCAAGCGTTATTGAGGCTACCCCCAAATCCGCCTGATTCCCGGCATGGACAAATCCGCTCCATGGTGGTTCATCGCGGCATGCTCAGACGGATTTACGATTGGTGTATCGACGCCGCACACAAGCCATACGCGCTATGGGTCATGGGGGCGGTATCGTTCGCGGAAAGTTCCTTCTTTCCGGTGCCGCCGGATGTGATGCTGATCCCGATGTCGCTGGCGCGGCCGGAGCGCGCCTGGCTCTATGCCGCGATCTGCACCGCGGCATCGGTGCTCGGCGGTATTCTTGGCTATGCCATTGGCGCGTTACTTTACGATTCGATCGGGCATTGGCTGATCAGTTTCTACGGCCTTGGCGACAAGGTCGAGGCCTTCCGTGCCGGTTACGCCGAATATGGTGCGTGGATCATCCTGCTGAAGGGTTTGACGCCGATCCCCTACAAGCTCGTGACCATCACGTCGGGGTTTGCCAATTATAATATCGGGCTGTTTGTCGCGTTGTCGGTGGTCGCGCGCGGCGGACGCTTCTTTATGGTCGCGATCCTGCTCAACCGCTACGGCGAATGGATCCGGGT
>JBAVEE010000348.1:0-2681 GCA_049587575.1 Bradyrhizobium sp. | reverse complement strand
GCTAAAAGCGTGCGCATTCAATTGGAGCAATAGCGCGGTCGAGCCCCACGGTGGAGGCTCCACTTATCGACGCGGAGATTTTGTTCAGACAAGCGGGACCAGCTCTGTGTCAACAAGCCGATCACCGGGGGGAGTACGAAGTAAGCCGTAAAGCCATTGCGCAGGGAATGCCGGATTGCCTCCGCTGAACCTGTATGCTCGTGTGCGTTTCCTTTGTGCAGTTTTGCACACGAGACCGCGGGTGCAGCGTGCACCCGGTGTTCCCTGCTCCCTCTGATCAGGAGGGGATTTGCCGGGCTTGGGCGGTCTACCCAAAGCGGTCAAGACGTGCTTGATTCGCCTTGAAAAATCCGCGAGCAGAAATGCGCGCGCAGCCCGAAACAGCCCCCGGGGGAGATCTGGACATGACCATCATGATGCCCGCGCCGGATCAGGCGGTTCTGGCCCGCCGCGACGCCATCGTCCAGGCGTTGCGCGCCATCGTGCCGGGCGAGGGCGTGATCGACAGTGCCGCCGAAATGGTCCCTTACGAGTCCGATGGCCTGATGGCCTATCGGCAGCCGCCGATGGTGGTGGTGCTTCCGGACACCACCGAGCAGGTGGCGCGGGTCCTGAAATATTGCTTCGAGCAGGGCATCAAGGTGGTGCCGCGCGGTTCCGGTACCTCGCTGTCCGGCGGCGCACTGCCGCTCGCGGACGCCGTGCTGCTGGGCCTCGGCAAATTCAAGCGCATCCGCGAGATCGATTTCGACAACCGCGTGGTCGTGACCGAGCCGGGAGTGACCAATCTGGCCATCAGCCAGGCGGTCGCCCACGCGGGGTTCTACTACGCGCCCGATCCGTCGTCGCAGATCGCCTGTTCGATCGGCGGCAATGTCGCGGAAAATTCCGGCGGCGTGCATTGCCTGAAATACGGCATGACCACCAACAACGTGCTGGGATGCGAGATCGTGCTGATCACGGGCGAAATCCTCCGGATCGGCGGCAAGTCCGCCGAGACCAGCGGCTATGATTTGATGGGGATCATCACCGGTTCCGAAGGCCTGCTCGGCGTCATTACCGAGGTCACGGTGCGAATCCTGCAGAAGCCGGAGACGGCCCGCGCCCTGATGGTCGGCTTCGCAGAGGTCGAGGCGGCCGGCGAATGCGTGGCGCGGATTATCGGCGCCGGCATCATCCCCGGCGGCATGGAGATGATGGACAAACCTGCGATCCACGCCGCCGAAGCCTTCGTCCATGCCGGCTATCCGCTCGACGTCGAGGCGCTGCTGATCATCGAACTCGACGGGCCAGGCGTCGAGGTCGACGTACTGATCAAGCGGGTCGAGGCGATCGCGCAAGGTTGCGGCTCGACCACCTGCCAGATCTCCAATTCGGAAGCCGAGCGCAATCTGTTCTGGGCCGGCCGCAAGGCGGCATTCCCCGCCGTCGGGCGAATCTCGCCGGATTATCTCTGCATGGACGGCACCATCCCGCGCGGCGCGCTGCCGCAGGCGCTGGCGCGAATCCGCGAGCTGTCGAAGAAATACGATCTGCGCTGCGCCAACGTGTTTCACGCCGGCGACGGCAATCTGCATCCCTTGATCCTGTACGACGCCAACAAGCCCGGCGAGATGGAGCGGGCGGAGGCCTTCGGCGCCGATATCCTGAGGGCCTGCGTCGAACTCGGCGGCGTGCTGACCGGCGAACATGGCGTCGGCATCGAAAAGCGCGATCTGATGCCGGAGATGTTCAGCGAGATCGACCTCAACCAGCAGCAGCGGCTGAAATGCGCGTTCGACGTGCAAGGGTTGCTCAACCCCGGCAAGGTGTTTCCGACCCTGCACCGCTGCGCCGAACTCGGCCGCATGCACGTGCATGGCGGCAAGCTGGCGTTTCCCGAACTTCCGCGGTTCTAGCCAAGGCCCTGTCCCGGGGGCGCGCTGCGCACTTTCAGCGCGCGGGCTCGGAATGCTTCGTCTTCGCCCCTTCGACGTCGGGATAGAACTGTGGCGCCTCGCGCCGGTCGAACCGGCCGTAGTCGCGCACGACGCGGATTTTGCGGTGCCGGAGCTTCTCGATGCCGTCGACCCCCTTGGGCGACCACGCGTTGGCCGCAGCCGGGCCGTTCCAGCCGACCAGCAGTGCGAGCTTTCCCGGATGGTGGATGCTGGCGAACACGTCGTGATCGATGACGGCGCCGTTGGTCAGATCGAGGCCGAGATGGGCCGGCAACAGATCGGGCCGGGTCGCAAACGATGCGCCGACAGCGGGTACGATCTCGGTAAATGTCGCCATCGCGGTCCCCACCTCGGTTTCATCGAATCGCCGTTCAAGCACCGGCGCTTCCGTGGGGGGATCGGTATCCGCCGTAACGTCGCCGACGCGCAGGTGGTAATCCTGAAAAAGCTCGAACCTGCCCTTGGCCTGGGCCATGTGATGTTCGCCTTCGGTGCGCCAGCGCACCACCGATTTCTCATCGCGCCAGGTCGAATGCGACAACATCCATCCCGGCCTGGATTGGCTTTCAAAGCGCTCGTTATCGACGAAGCCGTCGATTTTTCCCAGGATCGGTTTCAGATGCCCGGCGAGTTCCAGATAGTCGTCCTTGCGACCGTCGCCGGGGCGAACTTCAAAGATCACAGAAAACATGGTTTTTCCTTTGCAACAGGATCAGGCGGGATCGGCGCGGCATCGTTGCC
>JBAVEE010000347.1:0-8048 GCA_049587575.1 Bradyrhizobium sp. | reverse complement strand
GCAACGCCCCGAGCGGGGTGAAGCGGCCAAGCAACGTGTGCGATATCTGCGTGACCGCGAAAACAAACACCAGATCGAACAGCAGCTCGGCATAGGTAACGCGGCTATGCTGTTTCGGCAGGATGGGGCGAAACAACGGACCGCGTTCAGTGTCCCGCGCCATCGCGCCCCCTGCCCCCGTTTATCAGCTATCCAGCAACCCCGGGTGCGTCAGGTGCCCCCGGGTCCGTCAGGCACCCCGGTCTGCAGCGCCAGCGCATGAAGCACCCCGCCCATCTGTCCCCGCAGCGATTGATAGACGATCTGGTGCTGCTGGACGCGGGATTTGCCGCGGAACGACGCCGAGATCACGGTCGCCGCATAATGGTCGCCATCGCCCGCCAGATCGCGGATCGTCACCTCGGCGTCGGGTATAGCTGCCTTGATCATCGATTCGATGTCGTGGGCGTCCATCGGCATCCCAAATTTCTCCAATCCGGCGTTTCGAATCGCCCCCAGCTTCGCCGCTGCGGCGCCCGAACCTAGCGCGCAGACCCTTCTAGGTCACGCGCTGTCGCACTATATTCCCGATCTGATTATTGCAAAGCCGAAAGGATCGTACCCTGCGATCACAACGGGCTGACCAGAAGGCTGACAGGCATGAAACTCCCCGGCCCCGACCACCCCATCACCATTACCGCAAACCCGAAGCGCGTCCGCGTCTCCGCCGGCGGCGTCGTGATCGCCGATACCACCGATGCGCTGACGCTCAAGGAAGCAAGTTACCCGGCGGTGAACTACGTGCCGCGCAAGGACGCCAATATGGCGCTATTGGCGCGCACCGAGCGGGTGACGCACTGCCCCTACAAGGGGGATGCCAACTACTTCAACATCGTCGCCGACGGCAAGACCATCGAGAACGCGATCTGGACCTATGAGGCGCCGTTCCCGGCGATGACGGAAATCTCCGGCCATCTGGCGTTCTATCCCGACAAAGTCACCGTCGAGGAAGTGGCGTAGGCGACGGCTGTCGCCTCACACCCTGAAGATCGTGAGGCCGAGGATAAGCAGAACCAGAAAGATCACGACGAAGACATAGAACAGGAAACGGGCGACGTCCGCCGACGCGGCCGATATGCCGGTGAAACCGAGCACGCCGGCGACAACAGACACCAGGAAGAAGATCAGCGCCCACTTCAGAATTGTCATTGCCCGTTCCTCCAGCTTCCGCCGCCGATCCGGCAGCCAGCGAAATCGCTGATCTAACTTCGAGCGATGGAACTGGTTCCAGCAACAGGTGAGAAACGAACGGCGCTTCAGCCGGGCCGCAACCGTCGCGGCGCGAGATTCCGGGCGCGAGGCGGCGCTTGGAGAAGCCTTACGCCTTGCCGTTCATGTAGGCCGGAAACCAGCTCTCGAAGCCGGCTTTCAGGGACGTTACCGAAACCGGCTCCTCGCCGGCAACGGCAACCGCATCGCCACCGGTGGTACCGATCCGCGCGCACGGCACGCCGGCGCCCTTCATCTTGGCCAGCACCAGACCGGCCTGCTCGGCGGTCACGGTGACGACATAGCGCGCCTGATCTTCACCGAACCAGTAGGCATGCGGCACGATCGACCCCGGCGCCGCCAGTAGCTGCGCGCCGATCCCGCTTGCGATCGCCATCTCGGCGAGCGCAACCAGCAGGCCGCCGTCGGAGACATCATGTGCCGCGGTCGCGGTACCGGCGTGGATCATGCCGCGCACCACGTCGCCGTTGCGTTTTTCAGCGGCGAGATCGACCGGCGGCGGCGCGCCCTCTTCGCGGCCACAGACGTCGCGCAAATAGACGGACTGGCCGAGCCAGCCCTGGGTATCGCCGATCAAAAGGATCGCCTCGTCTTCGGCCTTGAAAGAAAGCGTCGCCGACTTGGTGAAGTCGTCGAGCAATCCGACGCCGCCGATCGATGGCGTCGGCAGGATGCCGCGGCCGTTGGTCTCGTTGTAGAGCGAGACGTTGCCGGAGACGACGGGGAAGTCGAGCGCGCGGCAGGCTTCCGAAATGCCGCTCAGGCAGCCGACGAACTGGCCCATGATCTCGGGGCGTTCCGGATTGCCGAAATTGAGGTTATCGGTGATCGCCAGCGGCCGCCCGCCGACGGCGGTGATGTTGCGCCAGGCTTCCGCCACCGCCTGCTTGCCGCCTTCGACCGGATCGGCTTCGCAGTAACGCGGGGTGACGTCGACCGTGAGCGCGAGGCCCTTGGGCCCGTCCTGCACCCGTATCACCGCGGCATCGCCGCCGGGCCGCTGCACGGTATTGCCCAGAATGACGTGATCGTATTGCTCCCACACCCAGCGCTTCGAGCCGAGCTCCGGCGTTGCGATCAATTTTTGCAGCGCCGGCATGATGCCGACCGGCGGCTTCACGTCGCGGGCGTGGATCACCGGCAGCGATGGCGGCGCTACATGCGGCCGGTCGTACAGCGGCGCTTCGTCGCCGAGTTCCTTGATCGGCAGATCGGCCATCACGTCGCCGCCGTGCTTCACGACAAAGCGCTTGCTCGGCGTGGTGTAGCCGACGACGGCGAAATCCAGCCCCCATTTCCGGAAGATCGCCTCCGCCTCTTTTTCCTTCTCGGGCTTGAGCACCATGAGCATGCGCTCCTGGCTTTCCGAAAGCATCATCTCATAGGCGCTCATGCCGGTTTCGCGGGTCGGGACGCAATCGAGGTCGAGGTCGACACCGAGATCGCCCTTGGCGCCCATCTCGACCGCCGAACAGGTCAGGCCGGCCGCGCCCATGTCCTGGATCGCGATCACGCAATCGGCCTGCATGATTTCGAGGCAAGCTTCCAGCAGCAGTTTTTCCGCGAAGGGATCGCCGACCTGCACGGTAGGGCGCTTCTCGGCGGAATCGTCGTCGAATTCGGCCGATGCCATCGAGGCGCCGTGAATGCCGTCGCGGCCGGTCTTGGAACCGAGATAGACGATCGGCATGTTCACGCCGGAGGCCGCCGCGTAGAAAATCTTGTCGGTGTCGGCGAGGCCCACCGCCATCGCATTGACGAGGATGTTGCCGTCATAGCGGGTGTGGAAGCGGACCTGCCCGCCGACCGTCGGCACGCCGAACGAATTGCCGTAACCGCCGACGCCGGCGACGACGCCCGAGACCAGATGTCGCGTCCTCGGATGTTCGGGCGCGCCGAAGGAGAGCGCATTGAGGCAGGCGATCGGCCGCGCGCCCATCGTGAACACATCGCGCAGGATCCCGCCAACGCCGGTGGTGGCGCCCTGATAGGGCTCGATATAGCTCGGATGGTTGTGGCTCTCCATCTTGAACACCACCGCCTGGCCGTCGCCGATGTCGATGACGCCGGCGTTCTCGCCCGGCCCCTGGATCACCCATGGCGCCTTCGTCGGCAGGCCGCGCAGATGGATGCGCGAGGACTTGTAGGAGCAGTGCTCGTTCCACATCGCCGAGAAAATCCCGAGCTCGGTGAAACTCGGCACCCGGCCGATCAGCTCGAGAATGCGCTGATACTCGTCCGGCTTCAGCCCGTGGCTGGCGACGAGTTCGGGGGTGATCTGCGGCTGGTTAGTTAGCATATGCTGACGCTCTCGGAGGGAACGCGTTTCCGTTCCCTCCCGCCTTTCGGAGGAGGTTAGGGAGGGGGTTACGCCGCACGTTCCAGATGCGCGACCAGGCCTGCGAACAGGCCACGGCCGTCGGTGCAGCCCATGATGTCCTCGACGTGGTTTTCCGGATGCGGCATCATGCCGAGCACGTTGCCGCGCTCGCTGACGATGCCGGCGATCGAATGCGCCGCGCCGTTGATATTGGCGGACTCGTCGACCGCACCGTCGGCGGAGCAATAGCGGTAAAGCACCCGCCCCTCGCCCTCGAGCCGCGTCAGCGTGTCTTCATCCGCCTCGTAATTGCCCTCGCCGTGGGCGACCGGCACACGAATGACCTGCCCGGCATTGTAGCCGCGCGTGAAAGCCGTGTCGGATCGTTCGACCCGCAGATGCACGTCACGGCAAATGAATTTCAGCCGCGCATTGCGCATGAGGACGCCGGGCAACAGGCCGGCCTCACAGAGGATCTGAAAGCCGTTGCAGACGCCGAGCACAAGACCGCCATCGGCCGCAAAGGCCCGCACCGCGTCCATGACAGGCGCGCGCGCGGCGATGGCGCCGCAGCGCAGGTAATCGCCATAGGAAAATCCGCCGGGCACCACCCCGAGATCGGTACCCTTCGGCAGCGAGGTCTCGGCATGCCATACCATCGCGGCTTCGTGGCCTGACGCGAGCTTGAGCGCGCGCGCCATGTCGCGCTCGCGATTGATTCCGGGAAAGACGAGGACGGCAGATTTCATCGGCGGCTAGCTCAGCACCTCGACGCGGTAGTTTTCGATCACCGTGTTGGCCAACAGCTTGTCGGCGGCGTCCTTCAACGCCGCCTCGGCCTTGGCCCTGTCGGAACCCGACAGTTCGATGTCGAACACTTTGCCCTGGCGCACGCTGGCGACGCCATCGACACCGAGCGATTTCAGCGCCCCTTCGATGGCCTTGCCCTGCGGGTCAAGGATGCCTGATTTCAGGGTAACGGTGACGCGCGCTTTCACGAGAACAACCTTCAGCTCTTGACCAGCACCGGACCGGAGCCCACGGGCCGTTCGTTTTCCATCAGGATCCCAAGCCGTTTTGCCACCTCGGTATAGGCCTCCAGGAGGCCGCCGAGATCCCGGCGAAAGCGGTCCTTGTCGAGCTTCTCGTTCGACTTGATGTCCCACAGCCGGCACGAATCGGGCGAGATCTCGTCGGCAACGATGATCCGCATCATTTCGTTCTCGAACAGCCGCCCGCATTCCATCTTGAAATCGACCAGGCGGATGCCGATGCCTAGAAACAGCCCGGTGAGGAAGTCGTTGACGCGGATCGCCAGCGCCATGATGTCGTCGATCTCCTGCGGCGTGGCCCAGCCGAACGCCGTGATATGCTCTTCGGAGACCATGGGGTCGTTGAGCTGGTCGTTCTTGTAGTAGAACTCGATGATCGAGCGCGGCAGCTGGGTACCTTCCTCGATTCCGAGGCGCTGCGACAGCGATCCCGCCGCCACATTTCGCACCACCACCTCCAGCGGCACGATTTCGACCTCGCGAATCAGCTGCTCGCGCATGTTGAGGCGGCGAATGAAATGGGTCGGCACCCCGATATCGTTGAGGTGTTGAAACAGGTATTCCGAAATCCGGTTGTTGAGGACGCCCTTGCCCTCGATCACCTGGTGTTTTTGCTTGTTGAACGCGGTCGCATCGTCCTTGAAGTGCTGGATCAGGGTTCCCGGCTCCGGCCCTTCGTAAAGGACCTTGGCCTTGCCTTCATAAATGCGGCGTCGACGGCTCATTGGGATGTACCGTGTGTTGTTGAAATCCATGAATTTGGTGTGCTCCGGATGACAAGAAGTGAGACCCACGACGGAGCTGCCGTGAAGGCCGGGGACCAAGAAACAGAACGAGAACCGAGCCTGGAATCCAACCTATCCGATTGGCCTATCCAGCACAATCGATCCGGTCTCCCCCGGACAGGGTTTTACCCTTTTAGCTGCGACTTTAAGGCTCTAGCTGCGACTTTAAGGCTCGTTGTCTTAACGATTCGCTTTAGTATCTAGGTATGCGGGCCGGTTGCCGCAATGAGGCCGCCCGCGGCCCAAATCGGCGCCAGAAGGAACCCTTGGTCATGACCACATTCGACAAGCGCGAAGAAGGCTTCGAGAAGAAATTCGCGCTCGAGGAGGAGCAGAAATTCAAGGCGGAAGCCCGTCGCAACAAACTGCTGGGGTTGTGGGTGGCCGAGAAGCTCGGCCTGTCCGGCGATGCCGCCAACACCTATGCCAGGGAAGTGGTGGCCGCCGAATTCGAAGGAAACGACGACGCCGGCGTGGTCCGCAAGGTGATGGGCGATTTTGCCGCCAGGAACGTTGCGGTCACCGAACAGCAGATTCGCGTGAAGATGGACGAGCTGATGGCGCACGCCGTCGTCCAGGTGAAAGCGGGGACGTGAGCGTGCCAGCACGCCCCCCCCAGTCATTGCGAGGAGCGAAAGCGACGAAGCAATCCACCTTTCGTGTGGCTGTGGATTGCTTCGCGGAGCCTGTCATCGGGCGCGCATTCGCGCGACCCGTTGGCTCGCAATGACGAGAAATTTCCGCCAGGACGCGCAGCTCACCCCTCCTTGAAGCCATATTCCGGCACGTTGCCGCTGGCGCCGTAATATTTGTACGGCAGGAATTTGCCCGACATCGTCAGCTTGACCCGGTCACCCTTCGGATTGGGTTGGCGTTCGAGCACCATGTCGAAATCGATCGCCGACATGATGCCGTCGCCATATTCCTCCTCGATCAGCGCTTTCCATGCCGGGCCGTTGACCATCACCAGTTCGTAGAACCGGTAGATCAATGGATCGGTCGGCGGCATCGGCATGCCGCGCATCGGCACCTCGTTGAGCATCGCGGTTTCGGATTTGGACAACCCGAACAGCTCGGCGGCGTTCGCGGCTTGCGGCTTGGTCAGCTTCATCTGGCCAAGGCAGGCGCCGACGATCAGCACTTCGGAAAAACCGCCGATCTTTTCGCAGATGTATTTCCAGGTCCAGCCCTTCTCGCGCTTGATGTCGAGCAGCTTTTCGGTGAGGTCGGATCGCTTCATGGTTCTTCTCCTTGTTAAAATCTCGTCATGCCCGGCCTTAAGCGCCAACGGGCCCGCGCAGAGCGCGGCCCGATGACAGGCTCAGCGCGTCTTCACGCCAGATGTGCCGGGCATCCACGTCCTTCACTCTCGTGACCTTACGAAGACATCCGGAAACATCGCGCGCATCGCCGCCGAAGCAACCACGCCCTCGTAACGCTGCTCGGTACTTGCGACCGGCTCGCATCGCAACGCCGCGGCATGGTCGTGTTCGCTCGCCGACCGATGCTGGCCACACACGCAGCCCGCCCGCGAAAGCTCGCGGCCGGCATCGAATGGGTCGTCGAAGGTGGACATGCTGCATTCCCTCATGTGATCCCGACTTGACCGAGAAGCAAAGCCGGCCACGCCGGGCATTCATCGCCCGGCCGCCAAAAACGCGGCCGGGCGATGAAGAAGCATGCACTTTCTATGCCGCTTTTTCGGTCAGCCCGGCCTCGACGGGCAGGCCTTCCTCGATCGGCAGCGACGGATCGCGCGACCATTCGTTCCATGAGCCGAAATACATCCGCACATCCTTCACGCCCGCATTCTTCAGCGCGAGAAAGGTGTTCGACGCACGCGCGCCCTTGAAGCAATAGAGATAGACCGGGGTATTCTGCGAAATGCCGACGGTCGCGCATTCGGCCAGGATTTCATCCTTGGACTTGAAGCGCGGGCCCTCGGCCGTCGGCTTCATCATGCGGTACCATTCAAGCCAGACGGCGCCCGGGATGCGCCCCTTGCGCGGGCAGAAATCCTTGCCATAGGGCGAGGAGCTGTCGCCGATCCACTCATCGACGTCGCGCACGTCGAGCAGAGCGATGCCGGGCTTGCCGACGGCGGCCAGCATGGTCTTCGCGTCGATCAGGATGTCGCCGGCTTCGGGAATGATCGAGAACGATGCCGGCGCTGGCTTCGGCACGGCCGTCGTAACCGGCAATCCCTTGGCAACCCAGGCGTCGTACCCGCCATGCAAGACCTTGATCTTGGGATAGCCAAGCATGGTCAGCAGGAAATAGCCGCGGCAGGACTGGCCGAAGCCCGAATTCATCGACTGCTCGTAAATGACGGCGGTTTCCTTGCCCGACAACCCCGCCTTTCCGAAGGCGTCGGCGAACTTCACCTTCAACTCCTGAATGCCTTCCGGCGTGGACGTGGCGAGGAAAGTGAAGATCTCGTGCACATTCACGGCATTCGGGATGTGTCCCGCGCCATAAGCATCCGGATTACGTGTGTCGATGATGACACACGGCTCCTTGGATGCGAGTTCGGCGAGTTCGTCGGCAGAAATCAGAACGTCCGTCATGGCAGCCTCTCCTGTCTTGTGGTGGAAGTTAGGGTCGATCCGAAGTCCTTCTCAG
>JBAVEE010000346.1:0-7937 GCA_049587575.1 Bradyrhizobium sp. | reverse complement strand
TTGGTCCGGCGGAGCAGATTGGTCTGCCACAGAGTCAGCACCTCGCGGCGCAACTCCTCGTCGCTCGCCGCGATCTCCTCAGGCGTCAACTGGACGCGCTCGCGCCGGTCCAGAAGTGCGGCGATCTCCATCTCGCGGTCGATGGTGCTCTTGCGGCGGACCGCGGTGGGGTGCGCGGTCAGCACCGGGCTGACCAGGGCCGTTGCGAAGAACTTGCGCAGGTGGGCGGCGCTGAAACCGGCGGCGCGCGCGTGTGACAGCGTTAGCGCCAGCGTTCCCGGGCGTGCCGTTCCCCCGGCGTTGGAGCGCGCCCGCATCTGCCGGATGTTGTTCTGGTCTTCGGCAATGTTGGCAAGGTGCGAAAAATAGCTGAAGGCGCGCACGATGCGCACGGTCTGGCTGGTCGACATGCTGTCGAGGATGACTTCAAGCTCGCGCCGCGCCGGCTTGTCGTCATCGCGGTGGAACCGGATCGAGGTCTGCCTGATGCGCTCGACCAGATCGAACACGTCGGCGCCTTCCTGGTCGCGCACGGTGTCGCCGAGGATGCGTCCAAGCAGCCGGATGTCATTCCGCAGCCGGATGTCTTCTTCAAGCGCCGAGGCTTCCTCGGCGCGGTTGGACTTGAGGTCGGTGTCGGAAGGCATGATCTGGGGTGACATTGGCGAGATGCTCCAGAAACTGCCCGGCACCTCCCTGAGTCGCAATTTTTCGGGTCCGGCGCAAGGCCAAGAAACGGGCGCATGCGCCGGGGTCAGATGTCGGCGAAGCGCGGGGCGCGCTTTTCGATATTGGCGCGCACGGCCTCGAGCTGATTGGCCCCGCCCATCAGCTTCATCTGCTCGACGGATTCGGCCAAGAGCGCCGGGCCGGGATCGGCGGAAAGATTGTTCAAAAGCCTCTTGGCGGCGCGGATCGCGTCGGGACTTTTGCCCGCGATCTCGCGCGCGACGTCAAAGGCGACAGCGCGCGGGTCATCGCAGATCCGCGTCGCGAGGCCGTAACCAAGGGCCTCCTGCGCCGAGAAGATCCGGCCCGTATAGGTCAGTTCGCGCAGGATGTCGTCGCGCACCAGGCTTGCCAGGATTGGCGTTCCCGCCATGTCGGGCACCAGCCCCCATTTGATCTCCATGATCGACATCCGGGCGTCGGGGGCCAGGAAGCGCATGTCGGCGCCGAGCGCGAGCTGAAAGCCGCCGCCGAACGCAACGCCCTGGATCGCGGCGATCACCGGCACCGGAAGCTGCCGCCATCCCCAGACGGCGGCCTGCGGAAAATTGGCGAGGCCATGGGTGCGCAGGGTCAGGTCCCGCTTTTCACCGCCCGCTATCCCGTTACCGCCGCCTACCTTCATCGCGGCGAAGCGGTCCATGTCGAGCCCGGCGCAAAATGCACGGCCCTCCCCGGACAACACTACTGCCCGTAGTCCCTTCTCGCTGGCGAGCCGACCGGAGGTGGCGACCAGCGCCTCGAACATCGCGGCGTCGAGCGCATTCATCTTGTCCGCCCGGACCAGGCGAACATCGGCCACGCCCTCCGAAATCGATACCGAAACGCGATCACCCATGAAAATTCTCCGCTGCAGTTCCTCGCTGGCGCCGCTTTACAACAAAGCGCCGCCCGGATTTAGTCAATCAACCAATTAACAGACATTTTTTTAGGGCGGAAACCTCCATGTTCAGTGAAAAACTTCTCGCGGGCCGGCGTATCCTCGTCACCGGTGGCGGCACCGGGCTCGGCAAATCGATGGCGGCGCGCTTTCTTGAACTCGGCGCCGAGGTCCATATCTGCGGCCGTCGCAAGATCGTCTGCGACGAAACCGCGACCGAACTGATGGACCTCCATGGCGGCCGCGTCACCAGCCACGGCGTCGATATCCGCAATGCGCTCGCCGTCGACGAGATGATCGAGGCGATTTTCACCGAGGGGCCGCTCACCGATCTCGTCAACAACGCCGCCGGCAACTTCATCTCGCGCACCGAGGATCTCTCGCCACGCGGCTTCGATGCGGTCGCCAATATCGTCATGCACGGCACGTTCTATGTGACGCAGGCGGTGGGCCGGCGCTGGATCGCCGGCAAGCATCCCGGCAATGTGGTGTCGATCACCGTCACCTGGGTCCGCAACGGCAGCCCGTATGTGGTGCCGTCGGCGATGAGCAAGTCCGCGGTCCATGCCATGACGATGTCGCTGGCGACGGAATGGGGACGCTACGGCATCCGGCTCAACAGCATCGCACCCGGCGAAATTCCGACCGAAGGCATGAGCAAGCGCATCAAGCCCGGCGACGAAGCCGGGGCCCGCACCAAGGCGATGAACCCGATGGGCCGCGTCGGCAAGATGGAGGAATTGCAAAATCTGGCGGTGTTCCTGATCTCCGGCGGCTGCGACTGGATCAACGGCGAGACCATCGCGATGGACGGCGGCCAGGCGCTGGCGATGGGCGGCAACTTCTATCAGTTGCGCGACTGGTCGGACGCCGACTGGACCCAGGCGCGCGAGGCGATCAAGGCGCAGAACGAAAAGGACCGCGCCACGAGGGGGTAGCTCGTGTCCCAGACGCGGTGCGGCGCGAAGTGGTGCGCCGCTCCGGGGAACGCCAACGACCTCCCGTATTGTTTTTAGCGCGCGATGACGCCACACTCCGCCCAACAAAAACAATCACCAGGGGGGGAAACATGTCCGCTTCGCAGGAACCGACAAACCTTGCCGACATGGTGCGCGCGCAGGCGAAAGTCCGCGGCGACACCGTCGTCTTTGAATTCGAGGAGCGAAAAACCAGCTTTTCCGCTTTCGATCAACTGACCAACCGGGTCGCCAACGGGCTGAAAGCGCTCGGCCTCCGCCCGCGCGAGCGCATCGCCTATCTCGGCAAGAACAGCGATATCTATTTCGAATTGCTGCTCGGCGCGATGAAGGCCAATGTGGTGATGGCTCCCGTCAACTGGCGGCTGGCCGCGCCGGAGATCGCCTTCATCGTAGCGGACTGCAAGGCCCCCGTTTTGTTCGTCGGGCCTGAATTCGTGGCGCAGGTTCGCGCGATCCAGTCGCAATTGCCTGAGTTGCGCACCGTCATCGCAACCGAAGGCGGCGCACCGGAATGGCAGGACTATACCGCCTGGCGCGACGCGCAGAGCGTGGATGACCCCGGCGTCGCGATCACCCCGCAGGACATCGCGATCCAGCTTTATACTTCCGGCACCACCGGCAAACCGAAAGGCGCGATGCTGTCGCACGCCAATCTTCTCAATCTGGTGGAGGCCGGCGAGGGCGAAAAGCCCGACTGGAACAAATGGACCGAGAACGACGTCTCGCTGGTGGCGATGCCGGTCTTTCACATCGGCGGCTCGGGCTGGGGGCTGTTGGGCCTCTACCACGGCGCCCGCGGCGTGATCGCCAGGGAATTCGATCCCACAAAGGTGCTGGATTTCATCGAGCAATCCGGGATCACCAAGCTGTTCATGGTCCCGGCCGCGATGCAGTTCGTGGTGCGGCAGCCGCGTGCGCGGAGCGTGGATTTTTCGCGGCTCAAATACATGCTCTATGGCGCCTCCCCGATCCCGGCAGCTCTCCTCAAGGAGTGCATCCAGGTGTTCGGCTGCGGCTTCGTGCAGGTTTACGGCATGACCGAGACCACCGGCAGCATCGTCGCGCTTGCCCCCGAAGACCATGTCGAGGGACTGGAGCGGATGCGCTCGGCCGGCAAGGCGCTGCCCGGCGTCGAGCTGGCGATCCTCGACGCCAACGGCAGGCGATTGCCGGCGGGCGAAGTCGGCGAGATCGCCACCCGCTCCGGCTCCAACATGGCGGGCTACTGGAACTTGCCGGAGGCGACCGCGAAAACACTCGACCGCGAGGGCTGGCTTCGCACCGGCGACGCCGGCTACATGGACAAGGACGGCTATCTCTATATCCACGACCGCATCAAGGACATGATCATCTCCGGCGGCGAGAACATCTATCCGGCCGAAGTCGAAAGCGCGATCTGCGACCATCCCGATGTGGCCGAAGTCGCCGTGGTCGGCGTGCCCGACGAGACCTGGGGCGAAGCGGTCAAGGCGATCGTGGTGACGAAGCCGGGCAAAGAACTGACGGCCACCGACATCATCAACTTCACCCGCGAGCGCATCGCCGGCTTCAAGACGCCGAAGACCGTCGATTTCATCCCGGCCCTGCCGCGCAACGCCTCCGGCAAGATCCTGCGCCGCCATCTGCGCGATCCCTATTGGGCGGACAAGGACCGGCAGGTCAATTGAGGAGCGCGATTGGCGGTTTGCTGGAGTGCGGTACGTTACACCAAACCCTCAACGTTTCCCCGCTCCCATATATCCGAACAGGAATCCCGCGACCTTCCGTTTCTGGATTTCCTCGCTGCCTTCGGTGATCCGGTAACGGCGGTGGTGGCGATAGATGTGTTCGAACGCCTTGTGGCGGGAGTAGCCCATGCCGCCATGCACCTGCATGGCGTGATCGGCGGCCTCGCAACACAACCGGTTCGCCCAGTAATTGCACATCGAGACCTTGTCGGAGAGCGTGTGCTCGATCTGCGCCTGGGTGAGTTGGTCCATCTCCCACGCCGTCTTGCGGATCAGCAGCCGCAGCATCTCCGCTTGCGTCGCGAGTTCCACCAGTGGCCACTGGATCGCCTGGTTCTCGGCGAGCGCCTTGCCGAACGGTTTGCGCTCGCGCGCATATTTCACGCTTTCCTGAATGCAGTACACGGCAGCTCCGAGTGAACTCGCGGCCTGCCGAATTCGATTCTCATGGACGAAACATTGTGCCAACGACAACCCGCCGCCGACTTCGCCGAACAAGGCAGCCTCCGGCACAAACACGTCGGTGAAACTGACGCGCGGGTGATCGGTCGGCATGTTGAAGGTCCAAAGATATTCTTCGACCTTCACACCATTGCTGTTCGCCGGCACAAGGAAGCAGGTTATGCCGCGTGCATCGCCATCACTGCCGCTGGTGCGAGCAAATAGCGCGCAATGGGTGGCGACATGCATGCCTGTGGTCCACATCTTCTCGCCATTTATAACCCACCCCGAGATGCCATCCAGGGTCGCCGGCACAGCGCGGGTTTCCATATGGGTGGCGTCCGACCCATGTTCAGGTTCGGTGAGGCCGAAGGTGATGCGGTATTTTCCCGTGATCGACCCCTCGATCATTGCCTTCTGGTCGTTGCTGCCATAACGATCGAGCATGGTGACGAGAGGAAAGTTGCCGACGATCGAATGTTCGTTCTGCAGGTCATTGTGCAGGCCGAGTCCCCGGGAAGCAAAATGCTCGCGGATGACCGCCATCCAGAGATTGGAGCCATCCTTGCCGCCATAGCGCTTCGGAATGGCAAAGCGCAGATGGCCACGCTTGTCGGCGATGTCCTTGGCCCTTCTCAGCAGCGCTTCCCATTCATGCCGCGGTAGCCCGCCATTGTCGAAATCGGTGCGCGCCCATTCGCGGCGGTGGTCGAAAAAGCGGATATTGTCATCGGCCTCTTCCAGCGGCTTGATTTCGTGCGCGATGAAGCGGTCGAGTTCGTCGAGATAGGCGACAAGGTCGGCGGGAAGTGCAAAATCCAAGGCAGATTCTCCTCATCATCTATTTGTGACCGGCGCCGGGCCACGACCTGACTCAGGGCCGGCGGGCCGGGCGCTAGTCGCGCTTACGACCCATTTCCCTCTTATACGACGCGTAATTCGGCTGATCGACCGCGAGCTTTTCGATCGTGGTCTGCCACACATGCTCCGCAAGGCCTGGCGTCCGCAAATCGACCTCCCCCTTGGCAACGCGTTCGGCGAGCGCGCGATTGAGCTCCATCAGCGAGCCCTGAATGCCCAACAACTGCCTCAGCCGCGCCGCCTCCGCAGCGTCGCTGCCCTGCTCCAGCGTCAATTGTCGTGTCACCAGGTCGAGCGCATTGATCGCGACCCTCAGCTTGAACGCGTTGTGCCCGCTGATCCCAGGCGCGATATCGTTGCGCAAAAAATCCGCAACCGCCGCGATCAGCTCCTCCGGCGCTGGTTCGTCTTGCATATTATTTCCCTCGCGAAGCCAATATTCGCAACAGATCGATCTCCGTCTCCGACGCGCGCCGGCCGATCATGGCACGCTCTATGGAATGCTCAACTCCGGTGCGAAAACGCTGCATCATGCCGCAACACATCACCCCCCAGCGCAGCGTGCCCATCACCTCCCAAAACATGACCCGATCGGGATCGACGCGTCCGCCCGCCTGTTCGTAGGCAGCGAATAGTTCGTCGCGTGCGCCGAACCCGCCGACCGGCCTGTCGATCTCCCCGAAGCGCCATGAATTGACGCAAATCCATCCCAGATCCTCCATCGGATCACCGAAATGCGCCAGCTCCCAGTCCAGCACCGCGCGTAACCCTTCGGCACCGATGATCAGATTGCCGTTCCGAAAATCCCCGTGCACCAGCGTCACCTCGTGGATCGTGCCGGGATCATGATCGCGCAGCCAGCGCAACGCCAGTTCGAACACCGGCCGCGGCCGGTCGAAACTTCGGTAGTCCCGCTCAAGCTCGACAATCTCCTTCGCCGCCGTCATGCGGCGAAGCTCGGGCAGTCGCCGCAAGTCCAGGCCATGGATGCCGGCGAGAACCTGTCCGAGTTGCCGCGCCAGTTTACCTCGTGCCTGCTCGAACTTTGCATCGCGAAGGATCTTGCGCGGGATCGTTTCGCCCTCGATCCGCGCCATGACGAAACCGGAGCCGAGTTCGTCTTGCGGCTGCAGCACATGCAACACGCGCGGTGACGGCACGCCGGCTTCATATGCGCATTGCATCAGAATGGCCTCGGCATCCAGCCCGGCTGCACGCCCGGGCGCGGCCCCATAACCGATCGGCGCACGGCGCAGGATTGCGCCGATACTGCCGCCGGGATGCAGGATATCGAACGACCAGGTTTCCTGGCTGGCGCCGCCGGAGAGCCTGACCGAGTTGGCGACGCCGAACGCGCCCGGGTACCAGCCGGCAACGCTGCGTCCGAGCTCGACCTCGATCATTTGCCCTCGAACTTCGCCGGACGTTTTTCAAGAAACGCGGTGACGCCCTCCTTGAAATCCTCCGTCGCGCCCGCCATCCGCTGTGACTCGAATTCCAGGTTGAGCTGGTCTTCGAACGAATTGTCCGGGCTCTCCCAATAGAGTTTTCGGATCAAGGACAGCGCGATCGTCGGGCCGTTCGCGAGTTCACGGGCGAGCCTCATGGTCTCCTCCCAGAGTGCCGCATCGTCATGGACGCGATTGACGAGACCCCACTCCAGCGCCTTTTCAGCCGGCAACCGTTCGCCCATCAGCGACAGTTCGACCGAGCGCGCCTTTCCGATCAGCCGCGGCAGCAGCCAGGTCGATCCGCAGTCGGGCACGAGGCCAATGCGCCGGAAGGCTTGCAGAAAATACGCCGAGCGCGCGCACAGGATCATGTCGCCCATCAGGGCAAAACTCATTCCGGCGCCGGCGGCCGGCCCATTGACCGACGTCACGATCGGGCAATGCAGGTTACGCAGGCGCCGCAGGAACGGATGGAACGCGGTTTCCAGCGCCGCGCCGGCATTGCTTTTGCCCGGCTTCTGGGTGTTGCGGCCCTGCAGGTTGGCGCCGGTACAGAACGCACGTCCCGCACCGGTCATCACCAGGCAACGCACTTCCGCTCTCCTGTCATCGACCGCATCGAGCGCATCGCAAAGACTGCCCAGCATGTCGAGCGAGACCGCGTTCATCACCTCCTGATGGTCGAGCCTGAGGATGGCGACCGGTCCATCGAAATCGAGCGTGACGTGCTTGAACTGCATTTGTTTCCTCGTTTGTTGTGGGCGGGCGCGCCGCTTATCCGAAGATCGTCATGCTATCATATTGAGGACAGGCGGAAAGGCTTCCGCAAACTTGACGCCGCCGTCTGGAGCACACGACTTCGCGTTCG
>JBAVEE010000345.1:0-5318 GCA_049587575.1 Bradyrhizobium sp. | reverse complement strand
CCCTTACCCTTGGCCTGCTGACCGCGTCCGGCCTGCTGACGGCCTCGCCCTCGGTCGCGCAGACCGCGGCGCCCGCCGCCAAGTCCGACAAGATGGCCCCGGCGCCGAAGGCCAATTCGAAGATGATGGCGCCCGCCGCCAAATCCGATCTGCTCGACATCAATTCCGCGAGCGCCGACCAACTCGATGCGCTGCCGGGCATCGGCAAGGCGTATTCGGCCGCGATCATCAAGGGCCGCCCCTACAAGGGCAAGGACGATCTGGTCAGCAAGGGCATCGTCCCGCAGAAGACCTATGACGGCGTCAAGGACAAGATCATCGCCAAGCAGAAGTGAGGTTTCGCGCCCCCGGATGCGGCACGGCGTGAACAGCGCCGCATCGCGTCCGGGACACGCAATCATCCCTTCGTGACATCCCCCTCCGCCGCGTCGCTTGCCTGCAGCGACGCCGGCTCCAGATGGTGGCGCTTGATCAGCGGCATCTGCGCGACCGCAAAGGCCATCGTCAGCGGGATCACGCCGAACGCCTTGAACGCCACCCAGAAATCGGTGGTCTGGGTGCGCCAGATGAATTCGTTCAGGATCGCCATCGCGAAAAAGAACAGCGCCCAGCGCAGCGTGAGGCTGCGCCAGCCTTGCGGCGTGAGATTGAACATCTGATCGAAAATGATGGCGATGAAGGAGCGGCCGAACAGCAAACCACCGCCGAGAACTGCGGCGAACAGGCCGTAGATGATGGTGGGCTTGACCTTGATGAAGGTCTCGTCGTGCAAAACCAGGGTGAGCGTGCCGAACACGATGACGATGGCACCGGTGACCAGCGCCATCAGCGGCACGTGCCGCGTCACCACATAAGAAGCGATCATCGCCGCCACGATGGCCACCATGAAGGCGCCGGTGGCGACGAACAGATGGAACTTGGCGTTCGCGACGAAGAACACCAGCAGCGGACCGAGTTCGGTCGCAAGCTTGAACATCGGATGTGGCCGGGTCTTGTCCATGCGTCACCTGTTGCTATCGTCATCATCCGCGAAAGCGGATGCTCCAGTATTCCGCGTCATCTCGATTTCTCAGCGACGGCGCGGCGTACTGGATGCCCCGCCTGCGCGGGGCATGACAAGAAAAATCTAAGACTCGATCCCCGCGATCGCTTGCGCAAAATCCCGCGCGGTGAACGGTGCGAGATCGTCGACACTCTCGCCGACGCCGATGAAGTGCACCGGCAGCCGGTGCTTTTCGGCCAATGCCACCAGGATGCCGCCGCGCGCGGTGCCGTCGAGTTTTGTCATCACAAGGCCGGTCACCCCCGCTGTACGGTGAAACGCCTCGACCTGCGACAGCGCATTTTGTCCCACCGTGGCGTCGAGCACCAGCAGCACCGCATGCGGCGCCGAGACATCGACCTTCTTGATGACGCGAACGACCTTTTCCAGCTCGTTCATCAATTCGGCCTTGTTCTGCAGACGGCCCGCGGTATCGACCAGCAGCACGTCGAGCTTTCCCTCCCGCGCCGCCGACAGCGCGTTGAAGGCAAGGCTTGCGGAATCCGAGCCCTGCGCGCCCGCGATCACCGGCGAGCCGGTACGTTCGCCCCAGATCTTCAACTGCTCGATCGCGGCGGCGCGAAAGGTGTCGCCGGCCGCCAGCATGACCTTGCGGCCTTCGGCGGAAAGCCTGGCCGCGAGCTTGCCGATGGTGGTGGTCTTGCCGGAGCCGTTGACGCCGACCACGAGAATGACGAACGGTTTCTTCGTCTCGTCGATGATCAGCGGCTTCGCCACCGAAACGAGAACCTTTTCGACTTCGGTCGCGACCACCGCTTTGACGTCGTCTGCCGAGATCGACTTGTCGTAACGGCCGACCCCCACGGCCGCGGCGATGCGCGCCGCGACCTCGGTTCCGAGATCGGCGCGGAGCAGCACGTCCTCGATATCCTCGAGCAGCGCGCGGTCGAGCTTGCGCTTGGTGACGAGGTCGGCCACCGCTGCCCCGAGCGAACTCGACGTGCGCTTGAGGCCGCCGGATAGCCGTCGCCACCAGCTCAGTTTTGTGTTTTCGGGAGTGGTATCGTTCATGTCGGGGACGTGTTAGCGGTTTCGGGCCATGAGCGAAAGTCTTGACCGATCAATCCAGGTTCCCGAGCTGACCGCGGATGAAATCCAGGCCCGCGTGCTCCATCGCGACGGGCTGATGTTGGTGATCGACAAACCCGCGGGCCTGCCGGTACATCGCGGACCCAAAGGCGGGGCCAATCTCGAAACCTCGTTCGACGCGCTGCGGTTTGGCCTGCCGCGTCCGCCGGTTCTCGCCCATCGGCTCGACAAGGATACTTCCGGCTGCCTGGTGCTGGGACGCCATCGCAAGGCGACGGCGTCGCTCGGCCTGCTGTTCAAGCACGGCAAAATCGCCAAGACCTATTGGGCGGTGGTCGAAGGCGGCCCGGTCGAGAACGAAGGCACCATCGACATGCCGCTCGGCCGCCTCAACGCCGAGCGCGGCTGGTGGCAAAAGCCGGATCCGGAAGGACAATCGGCAACCACCAATTGGAAGGTGCTGGGGCGCGGCAGCGGCCTCAGCTGGCTCGCGCTCGAACCGGTCACCGGCCGCACCCATCAATTGCGCGTGCATTCGGCCGCGATGGGCTGGCCGATCGTCGGCGACAATATTTACGGCAACGGTCCGCGTTTCGGCGAGCCGCGCCTGCATCTGCATTCCCGCGAGATCGTGATCCCGATCTCCAGGAACAAGGACCCGGTGCGCGTGACGGCGCCGGCGCCTGCGCATTTGCACGAACGGCTAGGGGCGTGCGGCTGGAGCGGAGAGTGAAACTCGTCATTGCGAGCGAAGCGAAGCAATCCACCAGCGAGTCGCAAAGCAAAAAGGATTGCTTCCTCGAAAGTGCTCCTCGCAAGGCCGGCTGAGAATGCGGGCGCTCCGCACCTCACACCGTCAATCGTGCGCCGTCATTTCCGACGACGGTTAGCGCCCGCACTGTGCCGGGCGCCTCTCCACTGATCGCGACGGGGAGAAAGTGCTCCGTGCGGCCCTGCGTGGCGCTTTCGATCAGCACCTGGCGCGTCGCGCCGATTTCCGACTGGAGCCGCCGCCGCAACGCGGCCTCGCCCGCTGCCCGCAAGCGGCGAGCGCGCTCGCGAATTTCATGGCCCCCGACCTGCGGCATTCGCGCCGCCGGCGTGCCCGGGCGCGGGGAATAAGGAAACACGTGCAGGAATGTCAGGTCGCAGGCTCCGATCAGGTCCTGCGAGCGGGCGAACATCTCCTCGGTTTCGGTCGGGAAGCCCGCGATGATATCGGCGCCGAGCGCAATGTCCGGCCGCAGGCGCCGCAGCTGGGCGCAGAATTCGACCGCCTGCTTGCGGGAATGCCGCCGTTTCATCCGCTTCAGAATCAGGTCGTCGCCCGACTGCAGCGAGAGGTGCAGATGCGGCATCAGACGTTCATCCTCCGCGATCACATCAAGCAGATCGCGATCGACCTCGATCGAATCCACCGATGAAATCCGCAGCCGCTTCAATTCCGGCACGTGCCGCAGGATCTGCTTTGTCAGTTGGCCGAGTTTCGGGGCGCCCGGCAGATCGGCGCCGTAACCGGTCAAATCGACGCCGGTCAGCACGATCTCGGCGTGGCCGCGCTCGACCAGCGCGCGGACCTGCTCCACGACGGCGCCCATCGGCACCGAGCGCGAATTGCCGCGGCCAAAGGGAATAATGCAGAAGGTGCAGCGGTGATCGCAACCGTTCTGCACCTGCACGAACACCCGTGGCAGGCCCTTTTGAAATCCCTCCAGAAGATGCGGCGCCATCTGACCGACCGCCATGATGTCGGCGACGGCGATCTTTTCGCCCGCATCGATGCCGAACTTGCCGAGCGAGTCGAGCGCCGCGCGCGTCTTGCGCCAGCTTTCCCCCTGCATCTTGTCGTCATTGCCGACGACCCGATCGACCTCGGCCATTTCGGCGAACATTTCCGGCTGGGTCTGCGCCGCGCAGCCGGTCACCACGATCCGGGCCGATGGCCGCTCGCGCTTCAGCCGGCGGATCGATTGCCGCGCCTGCGCGACAGCCTCGCTGGTGACCGCGCAACTATTGATGACGATAGTGTCGGTGAGCCCGGCGCGGTCGGCCTCGACCCGCACGACTTCGGACTCGAAGGCGTTAAGGCGGCAGCCGAAGGTGACGATTTCGACGCTCACGACGCTAGGCGACCGACGCAAACAGCGCGGGATCGAAGCGGCCTTCATATTCGAACGTCGCCGGGCCCGTCATCAGGACGTGGTCGTCGCCCTGCCGCCACTCGATCGAAAGTTCGCCGCCGGGCAGCGTTATCAGGACGTTGCGATTGGCGCGCTTCAGCCGCGCCGCTGCCACCGCCGTGGCGCAGGCCGCCGAACCGCAGGCTTTCGTCAGTCCCGCGCCACGCTCCCAGGTACGGATCGTGATGTGATCGCGATCCACGATATGGGCCAACGTGATATTGGCGCGCTCGGGAAAGATCGGGTGATTTTCCAGCAACGGCCCGAACCGGGCCAGATCGTACGCATCGACGTCGTCGACCCAGAAGATCGCATGCGGATTGCCCATGCTGACCACGGATGGCGTGTGCAGCACCGGCGCATCGATCGGGCCGATCTGCAGTTCGATGGACCTGGTGTCGCGAAACTCTTCGGCGAGCGGAATGTCTTGCCAGCCGAATTTCGGCGGCCCCATATCGACGGTATAGAGATCGCCGGACGGTCCCTGCCAGCAATTCAGGAGGCCGGCCCTGGTCTCGAAGCTGGCCCTGGTCTGGCCGCTGGCCTCGAACAGCCGGCGCGCCACGCAGCGCATGCCGTTGCCGCAGGCCGCCGCTTCCGAGCCGTCATTATTGTAGATGCGGACGAAAGCCTCGGTGCCCGCATGGCGCGGCGGCTGCAGCACCATCAGTTGGTCATAAGGCACGCCCGAGGCCACCGCGCGGGCTTCCTCCGATGTGACCAGGGCGGGCTTGTCGCGCAGATCGACCACCACGATTTCGTTGCCGATACCGTTCATCTTGGCAAAGCTGTGGTTGGCGAGCGCGCTCATGGAATTTCCCGGCCAGGGCCCCGTTTCCGCAGTTCAAGATGGGGCACTGGTATGCTTGCCTTATATGGCGAATGGCGGCGGATTGACCAGTACCGTCGATCTGAAGTCCCTGCGCCGCAAGTGGCGAATTCGCACCAGGGACTTCAGGTCGATAAGCGGTACTGGAATCATCGACTTGCTGGTGCCCCATTGCTTTCCGATGTTCGCGCAAAGGAGTTGCGGCATGGGGCCGGCG
>JBAVEE010000344.1:0-1840 GCA_049587575.1 Bradyrhizobium sp. | reverse complement strand
GGATCCTTCTTGCCGTAATCCATGTGGCCATAGATCCGGGTGCCGTTGATTTCCTTGATGTCGTTGGTGAAGAAGTCGGCGATATCCTCATAGGCCGACCAGTTCACGGGGACGCCGAGGTCGTAGCCGTATTTGGCCTTGAACTTGGCCTTGTAGTCGGGATTGGAGAACCAGTCGTAGCGGAACCAATAGAGGTTCGCGAACTGCTGGTCGGGCAGCTGGTAGAGATGCCCGTTCGGTGCCGTGGTGAACGACTTGCCGATGAAGTCGTTGACGTCGAGCTGGGGATCGGTGACGTCCTTGCCCTCGCCGGCCATCCAGTCCGTGAGATCGACGGCCTGGCCGTAACGGAAATGGGTTCCGATGAAATCCGAGTCGTTGATCCAGGCGTCGTAGACATTCTTGCCCGATTGCATCTGGGTCTGAATTTTCTCCACCACATCGCCCTCCTGGATGATGTCGTGTTTCACCTTGATCCCCGTGATCTCCTCGAACGCCTTGGCCAGCGTCTTCGATTCATATTCGTGCACCGTCAAGGTTTCGGAGACCGCGTTGATCTCCATCCCCTTGAAGGGTTCGGCGGCCTTGATGAACCATTTCATTTCCTTCATCTGGTCGTCTTTGGACAACGTTGAAGGTTGAAATTCGTTGTCGATCCATTTTTTGGCGGCGGCTTCGTCCGCGAAAGCGGGCGTTGTGATCGCAGCCGACGATGCCATCAGCGCGATGGCGCTTGTCATCATCAGGATGCGTGTCTTTCTCGCAGGGCCTTTGCTCATCTCCAAGTGTCGCATGGTGGTTCCTCCGTTGCAGCGACAGACATATTCAGGCCCGGGTTGGTCCCGGATCTGCTCTTTTTCGCCTGCCTCAAACCGTGCGGAATATTGCAACCGCCGAAACAAGCGAAATCACGGTAGCGAGCCAGAGGCTCGACAATTCAATTCCTTCTCCGACCGGAAGCGTCGCGACCGTGTCGGTGCCGGCAAAGCCGATCCACAGCAGATGGATCACGGCGGCCACGATCAGCGAAATGAACAGCCGGTCCCCGCGCGTGGTCGGAATCCGCAAGATTCCGACCCGCTCCGCTTCCGGATAGGCGATCGCCAGCCAGGTCATGACCGCGAGCGTTGCCGCAAGCAGCACGAAGAAGATCGCGGTCGGCACCGTCCAGGCCATCCATGCGATGCTTTCCATGGCGCCCTCCCTAAACCCTGCCGAGCGCGAAGCCGCGCGCGATGTAATTTCGGACGAACCAGATCACCAGCGCGCCGGGAATGATGGTCAGGACGCCGGCCGCCGCCAACAGGCCCCAATCCATTCCGGCCGCGGAGACGGTGCGGGTCATGACAGCCGCGATCGGCTTGGCGTTGACCGAGGTCAGCGTGCGCGCCAGCAGCAATTCGACCCATGAAAACATGAAGCAGAAGAACGCCGCGACGCCGATCCCGCTGGCGATCAGCGGCACCAGGATCTTGATGAAGAAGCGCGGGAACGAATAGCCGTCCAGGAACGCGGTCTCGTCGATCTCGCGCGGCACGCCGGAGACAAAACCTTCCAGGATCCATACCGCCAGCGGCACGTTGAAGATGCAGTGCGCAAGCGCCACCGCCCAGGGCGTATCGAACAGGTTGATCGCCGAATAGAGATTGAAGAACGGCAGCGCGTAGACCGCCGCGGGCGCCATCCGGTTCGACAGCAGCCAGAAGAACAGATGCTTGTCACCGAGGAAGCGGTAGCGCGAAAACGCGTAGGCCGCCGGCAACGCCACCGAGATCGAGATCACCGTATTGATGACGACATATTTCAGCGAGTTGATGTAGCCGGAATACCAGCTCTCGTC
>JBAVEE010000343.1:0-4379 GCA_049587575.1 Bradyrhizobium sp. | reverse complement strand
ATCATGACTACGGTGCCGTTGAGCCGGACCTCGGCCTTGCCCGACAACGGCGCCTGCAGCAGGCCGGGCGCATCGAGCGTCAGTTCGACCGGAATGTTCTGCCGCTGCAGCGGGGGCTCGGGCAGTGCGGCCTTGATGCCAAAGGTGAGCGGATGCCCGCCGGCCCGCGCGTTGCCGGCGACGCTGATCCCGCGATCGGCGCCGACAACGGCGCTGGCGTTAATGCCTTCGATGCGCTGGTCGACGCGGTCGCGCGGATTGGAAAAGGCCACCGTGCCGTCGGTCACCGTGATGCGCGGGATCACCGGCGCATTGGAATCGGCCTCGCGCGCAGGAGCCGCCGGCCCGGAAGACGCGGGTTTGGCCGCCGCGCTGCGTTCGCGCCGCAGCGGCACGTTGAGAACCGGGCGGACGATGGCGAGTTCGGTGATCTCGGGGCGGCCCGACCACACGCTGCCGAACGTCATGCCGGCCTCGATGCTGCCGGCGGTCAGGCGATGGCCGGCGTCGCGGTCTTGCGGTCGCTCGAGCGTGACGTCGCCGATCGTCAGCTTCAACGACGGCCACAGGCCGATCCTGGTCGAGCCCGCGATCGTCAGCCGGTATCCGGTCTCGCGCTCGACGCGGTGCTGGATCTCCGAGGCCAGCATGCCCGAGGGCACTCCGGCGATCAGCAGCAGCGCTGCGACAGCGAGGATGGCGGCGACGGCGGCGCTGGCGATTTTCAGGGCTTTCATGTCGACATTCCAGGCCGGGAAAATGGCGTCGGGCTTGGCCAGGCCGTTGCTCCGGCGCGGCCCTTTTCTTCAAGTCTATCCCGGAAAAGGGGCAGACGGCTCAAAGCCGCCGGGAATAATCCGGGTCCTGCAAAGCTATCTGACTTACGACCGCAAGGGCGGCATTCCGGTGGCCGGCGGCGGCGGTTCGGGATCGGCGCCGCGATCGGCCGATGCATCATGCTCGCCCTCGCCGCTGGAGGCGAGCAGTTTGCTGCCGAAGCGCCAGAACAGGATTCCGACGTCGTCCATCATCATGAACATCGCCGGCACGAACACCAGCGACAGCACGGTGGAGAACAGCAGGCCGCCGATCACGGCCAGCGCCATCGGCGAGCGGAATTCGCCGCCGGCGCCGAACGCCAGCGCCGAGGGGATCATGCCGGCGGCCATCGCGATGGTGGTCATGACGATGGGACGGGCGCGCTTCATGCCGGCGTCGATGATCGCCTCCTCGCGCCGCTTGCCCTCGCGGATGGATTCGACCGCGAATTCCACCAGCATGATGGCGTTCTTGGTCACGATGCCCATCAGCATCAGGATTCCGATCCACACCGGCGTGGTGAGCTGCTTGCCGGTCACCAGCAGGGCCAGAATCGCGCCGCCGATCGAAAGCGGCAGCGAGAACAGGATGGTGATCGGCTGCAGGAAGGTTCCGAACAGCAGCACCAGCACCGCGTAGACCATCATCAGGCCGGCGGTGATGGCGGTGGCAAAGCCCGCCGACAATTCGTTCAGGCTTTCGGCATCGCCCGACGGGTTGACCGTCACGCCCCTGGGCAGGCTCTTCATCACCGGCAGCTCGTAGATCTTCCTGGTGGCGTCGCCGAGCGCCGCGGTGCCGACGAGGTCGGCCGCCACGGTGGCCTGCCGTTCGCGGTCGTAGCGGTTGATGCTGGTCGGGCCCTGACCGAGATTGATGTCGGCGACCACCGATAGCGGCACGCCGCCATGGCCGCCGCCGAGCGGCACCCGCAACTGCTCGAGAACCTGCAGGTTGCCGCGCGCGCCGTCCTCGAGCTGAACGCGGATCGGCACCTGCCGGTCGCCGGCGTCGAACTTGGCGAGCGCCGGGCCGACGTCGCCGATGGTGGCGACGCGAATGGTTTCCGACAGGCTTTCGGTGGAGACGCCGAGCCGCGCCGCCAGATCCGCCCGCGGCTGGACGCGGAGTTCCGGCCGATCGAGCGAGGTCTCCGAGATCACATTGGCGATCAGCGGAATCCGCTTCATCTGGTTGGCGAGTTCGCTGGCGACGTTGTTGACGATGTTGCTGTCGGCGCCGGTGACGACCAGCGAGATCGCGCGCAGGCCGTTTTCGTCGAGGAACCAGAACCGGATATCGGGAACGTTTTCGAGCTCCTGGCCGATCTCGAGCTCGAGCTCGCGCTGGGTGATCCTGCGTTCGGTCTTCGGCGTGTAGTTGATGATCAGCGCGGCGCGGCGCACCTCGAAGGTCCCCGGCGGCACCCGCCCGCCGTCGACGAACACGCTCTTGACTTCGGGGCGCTTGCGCAGCCGGGCGACGATTTCCTCGGTGACCTTCTCGGTATAGGCGAGCTGCGATCCCGGCGGCAGCTCCATCGCCAGCAGCGAGCGCGCGGTGTCCTGCGCCGGCAGGAAGCCCTGCGGCAACAGCGTGATGCTCCAGATCGAAGCCGCGAAGATGCCGAAGCCGATCAGCACGGTGATGAAGTAATGCTCCACCGACCAGGTCACGAGCCGCGTATAGGCCTGCAGCACGCGCCCCGGCGGCGGGTCGTCGTGCGGATGGTCCTTGAGGAAATAGGCGGCCAGCACCGGCGTGACGAAGCGCGCGGCGAGCAGCGAGAAGAACACCTGCACCGAAACCGTGATGCCGAACTGCTTGAAGAATTGCCCGGCGATCCCGGACATGAAGCTCGCCGGTGCGAAGATCGCGATGATGGTCAGCGAGATCGCGATGACGGCGAGGCCGATTTCGTCGGCGGCTTCAAGCGCGGCGCGATAGGGCGACTTGCCCATCCGCATGTGGCGCACGATGTTCTCGATCTCGACGATGGCGTCGTCGACCAGAATGCCGGTGGAAAGCGTAATGGCGAGAAAGCTGACCAGATTCAGCGAAAATCCCAGAATGTCCATCGCCCAGAACGCCGGGAAAATCGACAGCGGCAACGAGATCGCGGCGATGATGGTGGCCCGGATGTCGCGCAGGAACAGCAGCACGATGATGACGGCGAGAATGGCGCCTTCGAACAGGGTCGAGATCGCGGCCTCGTAATTGCCCTTGGTGAATTCCACCGAGGTGTCGATCAGCTTGAGGTCGACGTCGGGATGGGCGATTTTCAGCGCGTCGATACGCTTCTGCACCGCGGCGGCGACCACCACGTCGCTGGCGCCCTTGGAGCGCTTGATGCCGAGCGCCACCACCGGCTCGCCGTTGAAGCGGGCGAAGGTGCGGCGGTCGGCGATGGTGTCGGTGACGGTGCCGAGATCGTCGAGGCGGACTTCGCCGCCGGCCGGCAGGCTGATCATGGTTCCGGCGAGATCGTTGAGGCTCTTGGCGCCGGCGAGCGTGCGGATCGCCTGGTCGTTCTTTCCGATCTCGGCCCGGCCGCCGGCGAGATCGATATTGGTGCCGCGCAGGCGGTGGCTGACGTCGACCGCGGTGAGCCCTGCGGCCTGCAGCCGGTCGGGATCGAGCGAGACCAGAATCTCGCGCTCGACACCGCCGATGCGCTCGACCTGGGCGACGTTGCGCACGCCCTGCAGCGCGCGCTTGACGACGTCGTCGACGAAATAGGACAGCTGCTCGGGCGTCTTGCCGGGCGAGATCGCGGCGTAGGTGACGATCGGCAGGCCGATCACGTCGACGCGCTGGATCAGGGGTTCGTTGACGTTTTGCGGCAGGTTGGCGCGCACCCGCGTGACGGCGTCCTTGACGTCGTTCAGCGCCCGGTCGGTATTGGTCTCGAGCGCGAACTGGATCGTCGTCAGCGACAACCCGTCGGTGATCGACGATGAAATGTGCCGTACGCCCTCGACGCCTGACACGCCGTCTTCGATGGTCTTGGTAACCTGCGATTCAAGTTCGGCCGGTGCCGCGCCGAACTGCGACACCGCGACCGAGATCACCGGGATGTCGGCGCTCGGCAGCCGCGTCACCGCGAGCCTGGTAAAGCTGACCCAGCCGAGCACCAGGAGGATGATCGAAAACACGATGGAGGGAAGCGGATTCCGGATCGACCATGCCGAGATATTCAAAGCCATCAGCGTACCCGCGTTCGATCGAGGTCCTCGGCGAACATGGTCTTGATCTTGTCGCCGTCGTGCAGCGAAGAGCCAGCATCGGCCACGACGATTTCGCCGACGTCGAGGCCCTCGAGGATTTCCGTTGACGTGTCGGACACGAGGCCAACCCGAACGTTTCGCGTCTCAACCGTGTTCCCTTTGACCACCTGAACGGTGAGATGGTCAATGGCGGTGCGCGGGATTGCGACCCCGCAGCTGCGCTTGGCGTCGATGCTGGCCTGGGCGAACATGCCGATCTTGAGCGAGGGATGGCTGGTCAGGGTGATCCTGACATGCCCGAGCTGGGTGGTGCGATCGATCTGCGGCGAAACC
>JBAVEE010000342.1:0-2776 GCA_049587575.1 Bradyrhizobium sp. | reverse complement strand
TCCTGGGACTGCTGGCCGCCGAGATGACCGCGAAAACCCAACGCGATCCGAGCCAGTTGTTCGATTCCCTGACGGCCGAACTCGGCGTGCCCTTCTATGAGCGGATCGACGCCCCGGCCACCGCGCAGCAGAAGAACCTCCTGAAGGCGCTTTCGGCCGAAAAGCTCGCGATGAAGGAACTCGCCGGCGCGCCGGTGCGTGCGACGCTCACCGCCGCGCCCGGCAACGGCCAGCCGTTCGGCGGGATCAAGGTCACGTCGGACGACGGATGGTTTGCCGCGCGGCCTTCGGGCACCGAAGACGTCTACAAGATCTATGCGGAAAGCTTTCGCAGCGCGAGCCACCTGAAGCAGATCCAGCAGGAGGCGCAAGCGGCGATCGCGCAGGCGTTTCGGGGGGTGAGTTAAACACTTCCCCGCAAGCGGGAGAGCGAGCGCCTACGCCGCTGGCGATGGCGACTGCGACGAGCCGTCGACGATGTCGAGATGAATTCCGCCGCAGCGCGTGCACCGCATGGTCCAGTATTCGGACCCGGCGCGCCCGGAGATGACGCGCAGGACTTTCAGCTGGCCTTCGCATTCCGGGCAATGCGACCGCACCGCGGCAGGCGACTTGGTTTCGGCGTCATACATGGGCGGCTTCCCGCTTCTGCTCGACGTTGCCGCAGCGCTGGTTGAGATAGTCGATGCGGGTCTTTGCATCGGCGACCGCCGCATCGGCATTGGACCAGGCGAAACCGACTTCAAGCTCGGGAAACGATACGCCGTCGATGATGACCGGCTCTAAATCCGCCCGCCTGATCCTGGCGTGCCAGAGGCCCCTGCCGGCCTCGAAAGCATCGATCTGAAAGCCGTCATAATTCATGTCGCGCCCCCGCAATGTCAGAGGCCGAAGCAAAACACGAGTCGGTCCGAACGCGTGTGAACTGGTTCACATCCCGCGGCGGATCTTTCGGGCCGGGTGCGGCCGCCCCGCGGCGCGAACCTGCCGGCGATCACTTTATGAATAGCCGATGCCGGCGCCATTGACTTGATCCCGGGTTATGACGACATTCATGCATCCGCATCCATTTTGCGATGCGCCCGAATTCCGTCACGATGGGAACGCGCCATGATCGACCTTTATTACTGGACCACGCCGAACGGCCACAAGATCACGATGTTTCTCGAGGAGACCGGGCTGAAGTATGAAATTCTCCCGATCAACATCGGCAAGGGAGATCAGTTCAAGCCGGAGTTCCTGGCGATCGCGCCCAACAACCGGATCCCGGCGCTGGTCGATCATGAGCCCAAGGGCGGCGGCAAGCCGATCTCGATCTTCGAATCCGGCGCGATGCTGCTGTATCTCGCCGAGAAGACCGGAAAATTCCTGCCGGCCGATATCTACGGCCGTTATGACGCCATTCAATGGACGTTCTGGCAGATGGGCGGACTGGGGCCGATGGCGGGGCAGAACCATCATTTCTCGAATTACGCCCAGGAGAAGATCAAATACGCCATCGACCGTTACGTGAACGAGACCAACCGTCTCTATGGCGTGCTCAACAAGCGGCTCGCGGACCGCGAATTCATCGCAGGCGAATATTCGATCGCCGACATGGCCTGCTATCCCTGGATCGTGCCGTACAAGAACCAGAGCCAGGACATCGACGATTTTCCGCATCTCAAGCGCTGGCTCGAGACCATCCGCGAACGGCCGGCCACGCTGCGCGCTTACGCGAAGGCCAAGGAGGTCAATCCGAATTTCGGCCAGCCCGCGATCCGCACCGAGGAAGAGCGCAGGCTGCTGTTCGGGCAGACCGCGGCGGTGGTGAAATAGCGTCTTGACGGCGAGGCCGGCGGCGTTTTCGTCAGCGCTTAGGGAAGCCCACCGTCTGCGACAGCAGCACCTGCTCGTCGTGGCCGAGCCCCAGCGCGTTGGCGATGGCGTCGCGATCGATCCAGGCGCGGATCACGGTGGCAAGCCCGTTGCCGGCGGCGAACAGATAGACATTCTGCGCGATCGCGCCGGCCGCGACCGAGGCGTAGCTCTCGCGGCTCGCCGCTGGCACCAGCTTCATGCGGCTGTGGTCGGCGACGTAGACGAGGTCCAGCGCCGCATCGTCGACGAAATCCTGGTAACCGGTCACGCGGCGCAGATCGCCGCCGGCCACCAGCCGCAGCACGTTCGCGGCCGCATCGTACAGATAGCCGCCCGACGGCAACGCGACATAGACGTCGATTTCCTGCGCATTGATCGCCGATGGCGCGGTTCGTCCGCCGTCGGCGCGGTTGACGCCGAAGGCCGCCCACAACAGGCTGGAAAGCATCGGCAGCGGCAATTCCTCAGGGGAGAATTCGCGCGCCGAGTGCCGGGCCGCGATCGCCTCCATCAGCGGCATGCCGCCGGTCTTGACCGGGGCGGGCAGCGCGATGCTGGCGGCCGCGTTGCCTTGCGCCGGCTTGGGACGCAGTTGCCCCATTACGCCAAGCGCCAGTTTTGTCAGGGTGCTCATCGCGTTGATCTCTCGTTATGGTGTTTGCGAGCCTTGAATGCGCGCGGCTTCGCCTGCCGACCATGAATCCCCAAAATCGGCGGGTGCGTCTTGCTTTAGATCAAGGGATGACCGTCTAGGATGCTGGGTCGCGCGAAGCGTTTTCCGCCGCCGCCTTCCGCAGACAATCGCGGCACAGGCAATCCCCGCCGGCGACAGGCATCGGCAGGCGGACGGTTTCCTCGGCGCACCAGCAAGGTCCGGCCAGGTTGCAGGTGAATTCCGTTCCGCATCGGAAACAGG
>JBAVEE010000341.1:0-5277 GCA_049587575.1 Bradyrhizobium sp. | reverse complement strand
GATCGGGATTTTGATCTGCCGCAACAGCGGCTTTTAGATTCATTCCAGGGTGTTCCGGGATCAGTTTGGAATCGCTTCAAAAGACGGTTTTTCCTTTTGCCTCCTGCCGCGGTCTTAAGTATCGATGGCTCCGCATCACCGAAGGGTCTGTCCGCTGTTATGATTGTCTGTTCCTGCAACGTCCTTAGCGACCACGATGTCCGCAGTGCCGTCGAGTCAGCGCAAGACCTTCCCCGCAGTGCCAAGCAGATCTACGGCTGCCTCGGCTGCAGCGCCGAATGCGGCCGATGCGCGCGTACCATCAAGACCATCATTGATGAGGCTCTGGGCGCTTGCGCCAAGGCCTGCTGCTCCGGTTGCCCGCACCGGCAGACCGGTGCATATCAGCATGTCGATGGCGCGTTGGCGCTCGAAGCCATCGCCTGAATCCCCTAATATCCGCCAAACCGCTTACACTTCGGCGGATCATGCGCTAGTAGCGTTGCAGGTCAACTTCCAACGGGCCATCTCGGGTGGCCCCGGCAGCGAGAGTGCATCATGCAGGGCGACGCCAAGGTCATCGACTATCTCAACAAGGGTTTGCGCAGCGAGCTCACCGCCATCAACCAGTACTGGCTGCATTATCGGCTGCTGAACAACTGGGGCCTGCTGGAACTCGCCAAGCAATGGCGCAAGGAATCCATCGAGGAAATGAACCACGCCGATCGCTTCACCGATCGCATTCTGTTTCTCGACGGATTCCCCAACATGCAGGTGCTCGATCCCCTGCGGATCGGCCAAAACGTCAAGGAGATCATCGAGTGTGATCTGGCCGCCGAGATCGGCGCGCGCACGCTTTACCAGGAAGCGGCGACCTACTGCCACGGCGTCAAGGACTACGTCTCGCGCGACCTGTTCGAAAGCCTGATGAAAGACGAGGAGCATCACATCGATTTCCTCGAAACCCAGCTCGATCTGATCGGCCGGATCGGGCTCGAGCTCTACACCCAGAAGCATGTCGGCGGGCTCGAAGGCGAGCACTGAGAACTCGAGACGTCGTCATCGCCCGCGAAAGCGGGCGATCCAGTATCCCACCACTGTCTGTGATTGAGCCGAAGGGCTGCGGTGTACTGGCTACCCCGCTTTCGCGGGGGACGATGGTCAACTTTGCGGTGGCGTAGAGCTTCCCTCACAGCTGCGTCTGGTAGCGCGCCTCGACTGCGGCCTGGGGTTCCGGCTCGCCCAGTCTGGTCTGGTCGTGGATCACCTGGCTGATGCTCGGAAACACCGCCCGCTCGACCTGCGTCTCGCTCGACCACAGGCGCGCGCGCATCAGCGCCTTGCCGCAATGAAAATAGGCCTCCCGCACATCGATGCGCAGAACCGCGCGCGGCAGCTTGCCAAACTCCTCCATCGCGGCAAGCAGCTCCGGGTCCGCCGACAGTCTGCCCGTGCCGCCGACGCGCAGCGTCTCGTCGATGCCGGGCACGAAGAAGATCAGTTGCACGAAGCCCGAACCCTCGACGATGTTCTTGAAGCTGTCGATCCGGTTGTTGCCGGATCGATCCGGCATCAGAAGCTGGTTGGGACCTGCGACGCCGACAAACCCGGGATGGCCGCCGCGCGGCGAGGCATCAACGCCGCCGTCGGAGCCTGACGTGGCGAGCACGCAAAACGGCGACATCGCGATGAATTTTTTCGCGTGAACGTCTATTTCCGGGCGCGCCTTCGCGATCACGCGCGGCGTGGGGTTCGGATAAATCGTCTTGAGGTCGCTGGCGGCAAGATCGCTCACATTCTGTCTCCGGCAAACCGCGATATGTCGAGATTATCATCGCGGTCAGGCATCAGCTATCCCCTGGGTGAAGTCACACCGCGTCAGCGGGAACAAAACAACTGATCACGATGCCGCCGCGGTGGTGGACATACCACACCACAGCTTCGCCGACCGGGTTGCCGCGGTCGCGGATGACGGCGTGCGCTGGAACCTGCATCCACTGGCCTTCGATCGGCACCCAATAGGCGCCCTCGTGAAAATCATATTCGGTGCGGTGGCCGTCGGAGATATCGCAGCAGGGCACGCCATTCGGCGCGATCACGCCCTTGAACCAGGCGCGGATGTCGGCGGGGACGTTCCCGAATTGGCCGTTGTCGAAGGCGAACGCCGCGCTCGCCAGCGCGCAACTCGACGCCAGCAAGGCGATCTGCGCGAACCTTCGCATCCGATCCTCCACAGCGTTTGGTCGCATCATCGTCGGGCGCCGCTGGTGCGGCAAGTCACGAATCAACAACGGAACGCGATTAGGCCGGAGTTGCCAGGCGGATGCATGCTCAAAAAATATGCGGGCCACGCGGCGCAGCAAATTGATGCGATGCGAAATGCCGAAACATCACATCGCGCGCTGCGGCGCCGTTTGCAGCAGTTCCTGGAGCGGTTGCTTGTAGAACGCTGCATTCCCTGTCGTGGCGTGTCCGCGCGTCTCGGGGCTGGCGGGGATCAGATAAAGCTTGCCGTTCTTGACCCGCTTCATCGCCGCAAGGGTGACGCCGGTTTCCGGCGGATTGCGTTCGTCGTCGGCGGCATTGATCGCAAGCACCATGGCCTCGATCCGCTCGAGCCCTGCTGCCGGATTGTAATCGCGCGAAGCCTGCCATTGGTAGATGAAGTCGTTGGCATCCGCGGTGATTGGCGTCGCCAGCCGATCATCGACCATCTTGTCGGCCTTGTCGGCGGTCGGCGCCAGCGTCTGATAGCCGAGCGTGCCGCCGGCGGTGGCGATGCCGTAGGCGGCGACGGCGTATTTCATCATCCGCGGCTGCGCGGTGTAGTTGCCGCCATTGTAATCCGGATCGTTGCGGATGGTTTCGATCATCATCCGCCGCAGCATCCAGTTGCGGGCCGCCATCTCGGTCGGCTGTGCCGCCATCGGCACCAGCGCATCCATCGAATCGGGATATTTCACGGCCCAGATCCAGGCGTGCATGCCGCCCATCGAATTTCCGATCACGAGCCGCAGATGCCTGACGCCGAGCCCTTCCCTGACCAGGCGATACTGCGCGTCGACCATGTCCTCGTAATTGTATTTCGGAAACGCCGTCTTCATGCCGTCCGACGGTTGTGAGGATTTGCCGTGGCCGATGCTGTCGGGAATGATGATGTAGTATTTCGAGGCATCGAGCGGCTGGCCGGGGCCGAACAATTCACCGGCAAAGGTGGGCGTCAGCATGCTTGCGGCCGAGCCGCCGGACCCGTGCAGCACCAGCACCGGCTGGCCGGTCGGCTCGCCGACGGTGGTGTAGTGAAGCCGCAGTTCCGGCATCGTCTCGCCGGTGTGGAATTTGAAATCCCGGGCGATGAAGTCGCCCTGCTTCGGCGCGGGATAGTCAGCCGCCGGCGCGGCAAAAGAGGTCATTGCAAGGATCACCGCAGGAAAAACCGAAAGCGCCGCGCGCGAACATTTCATGATGCTTATTCCCCCAAGGGCGCGTCCGCGTTGTCGGGGCCGCTTTCCGGGGCGCGAAACTATCACGCCGCGCGCGACGACCGAAGCGGCCGGCGCCGGCGGCGCGAGGTCAAATTTCCGACAAAAGCGCGCGTCGCGGCTTACCGCTTGTCCTCGACCTCGGTTTCGGGCCGGTCGCTGCCGGGGGCGGTCTCGGTGTGCCATTTCCCGTCGGGAGTCTCATATTCGATCGCCTCGGTGCGCCCGGGCACCCGCTGTTCGGCGGCGGCGCGCTTGGCGGCGGCAAGGGCCGCGGCGTGGCTCGGGAAGGCTTCCGAAAACACGCCATTGACCGTGTAGGCCCAGCCGCCGTCATGCTGGACGATTTTGTAAGTGACGTGGCTCATCGGGAACTCGCTTTTTGCTGGCGTTTTGTTGGCTCGGGC
Source organism: Bradyrhizobium sp. (assembly GCA_049587575.1). Taxonomy (GTDB): domain Bacteria; phylum Pseudomonadota; class Alphaproteobacteria; order Rhizobiales; family Xanthobacteraceae; genus Bradyrhizobium. The sequence continues at coordinate 1,409 of JBAVEE010000341.1, read as the reverse complement.
ATCGCGACAGGGGTGAACGCGCCGGTCATTCTATGACAAAATCGGCCGCAATACAGGATTTTGCGACCCCGATCGCAGGTCCGTGCGATTCGGCGCTGCCTTTGCGCATCGGAGAAAACAAATGTGCCGCAACATCAAGACCCTGTTCAATTTCGAGCCGCCCGCGACCGAGCAGGAAATTCAGGCCTCGGCGGTGCAGTTCGTGCGAAAGCTGTCCGGCTTCAACAAGCCGTCGCAAGCCAATGCGGAAGCTTTCGACCGCGCGGTCGTGGAGGTCGCCGCCGCCGCCCGCCGGCTCCTGACATCGCTGCATACGCATGCGCCGGCGCGCGACCGCGAAATCGAGGCCGAGAGGGCAAAACAGCGATCGAGGCTGAGATTCGCGACGGATAGCTAGCGGACGGTCACTTCAATGGCGGACGCGACCATCGCCGGCCTGGCCTTGGTGGGGCTGACATTCCGGGTCTGCTCCAGGCCGTCGCGACCGCCGGAATGAAAGGCAATGCTGATTCCCGCTACCGCCGTGGCAAACATCAATGCGACCGCCACGATCTTGGCATGCGTGGCCCGGTCGACGCTGTAAAATGAGTGATTCATCCGAGCCTCCGCCCCAAGGACGATTTACAGAACCGCGCACCTTCCTTCTAACCGTGGTTTAGTCGGGATCGGCGGAGGCCGATATTTCGCTCGATATCTTAAGGGCCTTTCCCTAAGTAGGTTACCGGAGATCGCGATGGGCTCCGGCGCACGACCGGAGGTCCGATCGGGCGGCAGAGGACAAGCCGAATAGAGGTGGTCGATGGCCTTGTATGTCTATCTCGCCTGGTTCCTTGCCGGCGTGTTTCTCGCCAATTCCATCCCGCACATCGTGCAGGGCATCTGCGGCAACCGGTTTCAGACCCCTTTCGCTTCACCGCCCGGCGTCGGCGAATCCTCCGCCGTCGTCAACGTGATCTGGGGCTTTCTCAATTTCGCGATCGGCGGCGCGCTGTTGTACATCTTCCTTCCGCAACTGCCGCCGCCATGGCCATTATGCGTCGCGGCGCTGATCGGCGCGTTGGTGATGGCGCTGTGGCTTGCCAGGCATTTCGGCAGGGTGCGCCGTTTGCCACCGCAGCCCTGAGGCGCGAGGGTCGTGCGCCGCCGGCGCCGATCTACTTCCTGTGCTTGTCCTTGTGGCGCTTCTTCTTGCGGTGCGCTTTATCGTCCACATCCTCGTCGGACGCTTCGCCGGGCTCGTCCAGGTCAAGCGCCTCGTGGGCGCTCGCCTCGCGTTCGGCGGCCTCGAGCGCCTCGCGCTCGCGCAGGCGCTTGTAGTCTTCCCAGGCGTCGAACAACAGATGCAGCCACGGCATCACCTGCTCGATCGAAGGCAACTGGCCGGGCGGACCGGCCTCGCCGGGTTTGCC
>JBAVEE010000340.1:0-2069 GCA_049587575.1 Bradyrhizobium sp. | reverse complement strand
GACCTGGACCGCCACCGACGCCTCTCGCCATGATGGCGCGCAATTGCCGAACCTGATCGACAAGTCCAACACCGCGGGCGACGTGTGGGCCGACACGGCCTATCGCTCGGCCAAGAACGAAAAGCATCTGGCCGACAATGGCCTGCGCAGCCAAATCCATCGCAAGAAGCCGAAGGGCAAACCGATGCCCGAAGCCATCTCCCGAGCCAACGGCAGGAAGTCGAAAGTCCGCGCCTTCGTCGAACACGTCTTCGCTCGGCAAAAGGGGCCGATGGGTCTCATTATCAGTAAGCGGTGCGAGCATACAGGTATCGCTTGAGGTTTTCCGGCTAATTGCGGCGCTTGAAGCGGATGGGCATCCAGAACTGGCGGATAGCCTCGACGCAGGCGGGGATCTCACGCCAGGCTTTGTGCGCTGACGCCGCGACGGCGTCTTGGAGGGCGGCGTAGAGAACTGGCCGGCCAGTTTCCTCGGTGCAGTAGTAAAGGATTGGGCGAAGATGACTGTCCTCTGGCGCGCTTGAGGCCAGCAGTTGCGACCAGTCCAGCAACCGCAGCTGCATGATTGCGTAGAACCCCATGCACCAGGGTCGCGCGTCGACCTCGCCGTCCGGGCCGCGCACGAATAGAGGCTCGAAGCTTTCCGGCTTTGTGGAGAGCGTGGCGCCGATCACATTGTGCCGCATGAGCGTGGCGGCGATCGCGGAGAACGTCGGCGTGTCGTGGTTGAAGTCGTCGGGATCGACGCCGAGCAGCGGACAAACCCATTCCTCTTGCGTCATCGAGACCGGCCCGGCGACGACGGCGGCGATGGCCCCGTCGAGCATGGAAAGGGATTTCGCCTGGGGATGGCGAAGCTTCGGCGACTTGGCGCGCTCGCTCATCCAAAGACCGAGTTCGTCGAACGACATGGCGTAGTCGGCCATCGTCGCCTTAGCGGCCATAGCGCTCTTTCCCGTAGCTCGCCGCTTTCCCGTCGTCATGCCGCGACCTGCTCGGCCTCTCGCGCGGCCTTCCAATTCCATACCAGCAGCTCATGCAGGCGATTGTTCTTCGTCGCGCCGGAGACCATGCGTTCGAGAACGTCGGCCAAATAGGTTTCGGGGTCCACGCCATGCAGTTTGGCTGTGTTGAGAATCGACGCGAGAATCGCCCAAGTCTCCCCGCCTCCTTCGTTGCCACAGAATAAGCTGTTCTTTTTTCCTATAGATATCGGCCGGATCGAACGCTCGACTGTGTTCGTGTCCGGCTCCAGCCGCCCGTCCTCCAGGAACAGCGTCAGACCTGCCCATCGTTCGAGCGCATAGTCGATCGCGCCGACCAGGGTCGATTGGCGAGATATGCCGTCTTTCGTGGCTTCGAGCCGCGCCTTCAAGGTTTCCATCAGCGGCTTCGTCTCGGCCTGCCGAACCGCGCGACGTTGATCGGCGTCGAGGCCACGGATTCGCTTCTCGATCGCATAGACCGCCGCAATGCGCTCGATGACTTCCTTGGCGAACGGCGAGTTCGTCGTCTTGTGGACGTCGACGAAGTGCCTTCGCGCGTGAACGAGACAAAACGCCAGCTGGATTTTCACTGGCCTCTTTTTGTCGCCCGCCAGCGACGTGTAGGCGCCATAGCCGTCGACATGCAGCACGCCTTCGAACCCGGTCAATTGCGCGGCGATCTCCTTCTTGCCCCGTCCACCCGCGAAGACATACGCGACCGCCGGCGGCGCGGGCCCTTTCCAAGATCGATCGTCCGTCGCATGCGCCCAGAACTGACAGAGTTTTGTCCGGCCCCGTCCCGGATCGAGCATCCGAACCGGCGTTTCGTCGCAGAACAAGCGCGCGTATCCATGCATGGTCGCCAGTTGCAGCTCATAAAGGCCTTTCACCGTCCATGCCGCCTGCTTCATCCAGCGCGCAAGCGTCTGGCGGTCGATCCGCAGGCCATGGCCGGCCAGGATCTGGGCCTGGCGGTAAAGCGTCGAGCCCCAGGCGAACTTCGCCGCCGCGATCCACGCGACGAGCGCGGTCGAGGCCATGCCGCTTTCGACCAGGCGCGGGCGCGCCCTGGCTTGAACGACC
>JBAVEE010000339.1:0-2280 GCA_049587575.1 Bradyrhizobium sp. | reverse complement strand
AACACCGAATTCGCCGACATGCGCGCGGCCTATGACGCGCTCGACGACGACACCAAGGCCGAGATCGAGGACATGATCTGCGAGCATTCGCTGATGTATTCGCGGGGATCGCTGGGATTCCTCGATTATACCGAGGAAGAAAAGCAGATGTTCAAGCCGGTGCGGCAGCGGCTGGTGCGCACCCATCCGGCGCATGGCCGCAAGTCGCTTTATCTGTCATCGCATGCCGGCGCGATCGTCGGCATGAGCGTGCCGGAGGCGCGGCTCTTGTTGCGCGACCTCACCGAGCACGCCACCCAGCGCGAATTCGTCTACGTCCACAAATGGACGCTGCATGATCTTGTGATGTGGGACAACCGCCAGACCATGCACCGCGTGCGCCGCTACGACCAGTCGCAGCCCCGCGACATGCGCCGCGCCACGGTGGCCGGCACCGAACCCACGGTCGCGCAGCAGGCGGCGGAGTAAATTTCGAGGCCGTCGCTGCGTCCGCAGTCTAAGCGTGCCCGGCCTCGTTCGACAGCATGCCCGGGTCGATCCCGATCTTGCGCAGCGCGCGCAGGTACTTCTCCTCGACATCGTCGCCGAAAACCAGCTCCGGATCGGCGTCGCAATGCAGCCAGCCATTGTCCTGGATTTCGGTTTCCAGCTGGCCCGCCGCCCAGCCGGCATATCCCAGCGCGAGTATCGCATGCTTCGGACCCGCGCCCTTGGCGATCGCCTTGAGAATATCGACGGTCGCGGTCAGACAAATCTCGTCGTCGATCCGAAGCGTCGCATCCTTGATAAAGAAATCGCTCGAATGCAGCACGAAGCCGCGGCCGGTCTCCACCGGACCGCCTTTCAGGACTTTCATGGTCTCGGCATTTTCCGGCAGCTTGATCTGGTCGGCCTTCTTGATGATATCGAGTTGCACCAGCAATCCGGGAAAGTCGATGCTGCCCGCCGGGCGATTGACGATGATACCCATGGCGCCTTCGGCCGAATGCGCACAGAGATAGATTACCGAACGCTCGAACCGCGGATCGCCCATGACCGGCATGGCGATCAGCAACTGGCCGTCGAGATAGCCATTTTCCGCCGATGCGCCACGGGCAGCATTGCGGCGAGACTTCCTCGGTCTTTTGCCTTCAGTATCCATCCGCAAAGGACTCTCGTGTCATGATCCATCCTGATATTGGGTGGCAGTTCTGTCAATCAAGCTTCGCCGGGCGTTTCGTGGTGCATCACAAGCAATTCAATGGTTTACGATCTCGCTTGGCTGTAAGGACGTTGCATGACCGTGCTAGTTCCCCTGCGAGCCGCGCTCGGCGTTGCCTTGGCCGCCCTGGCGTCAGCCCTGGCGATCGAGGCGCGCGCCCAGGACGCATCGCCCAAGGACGCTTCGCCCTGGCAACGGGGCGCGCACTCCGCTGTCCGGCTGCTCGCGGGATCGCGTAGCGGCCCGGTGCTGCTCGGCGGTATCGCGGTTCGGCTTGACCCGGGGTGGAAGACCTATTGGCGGACCTCCGGCGATTCCGGCGTTCCGCCCCGCTTCGACTTTTCCAAATCGGACAATATCGAGGCCGTGAACATTCTGTGGCCGGCTCCGACGAAATTCGACGACGGCGCCGGCGGCACCTCGCTGGGCTATCACGACCAGGTGGTGCTGCCGCTGCGAATCGTCGCGAAAAATGCCGACAAGCCGGTGACGCTTCGCGCCGATATCGGCTACGCGGTCTGTGAGAAAATCTGCATCCCGATCGAAGCCAGCGCCGAACTCGCCTTCGCCAGCGTGGCGAGCACCGAAGACAGCGTGCTGTTCGCGGCGCTCGATACGGTTCCCAAGCCCGCCCGCGTCGGCGATCCCAACCCGCTGACCATCCGCGACGTCAAACGCGAAGGCAAATCCACCGTTGTGGTCGACGTGGTCGCGCCTGATGCGAGAACGGTAAATCTGTTTGTCGAGGGGCCGACGCCGGACTGGGGGCTGCCGGTTCCAAAACTGCTCGAACACGGCCCGCCCGGCGTCAAACGCTTTGCCTTTGAGCTTGACGGCGTGCCGCCCGGAACCAATCCCGAAGGCGCGGCGCTCAAATTGACGCTGGTCGGCGGGGAGCGCTCCTACGAATTCAATATCAATCTGGAATGACCCGAAGGGGCATTCCAGGACACGCGCCAGCGCGTGTTCCCGGAACCTCGGGACTCTCCGGCGTGCCATTGCAGTCCGGGGTCCGCTCGCTGGACTCCCGCTCCGGGAATGCCGATCCCGGAACGGGCCTCGTCCAACCCAATCTTAAC
>JBAVEE010000338.1:0-1532 GCA_049587575.1 Bradyrhizobium sp. | reverse complement strand
GTTGTGATTTACCAGTCGCCAGGCGGCAACGCGATCGACACCGTCAATGCGGTACGGAAAAAGCTCTCCGAATTAGAAAAGCGCTTTCCCGAAGATACCGCCTGGAAAATCACCTACGATCCGACGATCTTCGTGACCGATACCATGCACGAAGTGAAAAAGACGCTGTTCGAGGCCTTCGTTCTTGTCGTGCTCGTGGTCTTTCTGTTTCTTGGCAATGTCCGTGCGACGCTCATTCCCACCCTCGCGGTGCCGGTGAGCCTGATCGGAACCTTCATTGCGCTCAAGGCAGTCGGGTATTCCGCCAACACCGTCTCGCTGCTCGCCATCGTGCTTGCGATCGGCATCGTCGTCGACGACGCCATCGTGGTCGTCGAAAATGTCGAGCGCGTGATGGAAGAGAACCCCGAGCTGTCGCCCGCGGACGCAAGCAAACGCGCCATGGCGGAGATCACCGCGCCGATCATCGCGATCACGCTGGTGCTGCTCTCGGTGTTCGTTCCGATCGCGTTCATCCCCGGGATTTCCGGCGAACTATTCCGCCAGTTCGCCGTGACGGTGGCGGTTTCGATGCTGCTTTCTGCCATCAACGCGCTGACGCTTTCTCCAGCCCTCTGCGCCGTTTTGCTGAAGCCCCACCATGGACCAAAGCGCGGCATTATTGGCAGGCTGATGCGCTCTATTGATTGGGTGCGGGACCAGTATGGCGCCGTCGTTACGCGAATGGTCCGCTTCTCGATCATCGGTATTGCGATGGTCGTGGTGGCGGGGGCAGGGACTGTTGCCCTATCCAGGGTGACGCCGACCGGTTTTGTACCTGAGGACGACCAGGGCGCGATCTTCGTCGTGGTCCAGTTGCCGGGTGGTGCTTCCGTCGAACGAACGTCGGAAGTGATGCGGCAGGCCGAGGCGATTGTCAAGGAAGATCCCGCCGTTGCCGAATACACCTCGATAATTGGATTGAATTTTATCGACAACTATTCGCAGCCCAATGCCGGCTTCATGGTCGTGACCTTCAAGCCGTTTGAGGAACGGAAGAGCTCCGAGCTCGGCGTTCGCGAGGTGATCGCAAGGTTACGAGCGAAATTCCGTCAGATCCAGGACGGCAACGTGGTTCCGTTGGCGCCGCCGCCTATCGTCGGTCTCGGCACCGGTGGCGGCTTCACCTATGTGCTCGAGGATCTGCGAGGTGGCGATCCGAAGGAACTCGCCCAGGTCCTGCGCGGGGTCATCGTGGCCGCGAACGCCGATCCGCAACTGCGCGGCGTATTCAGCACTTTCTCGGCAACCAACCCGTCGATTTATCTCGATATCGACCGCGACAAGGTCCAGATCCTTGGCGTCCAGCTGAAGGATGTGTTCCAAGCGCTACAGGCCTCGCTCGGCGGCTACTTCATCAACAACCTGAATCTCTTCGGTCGAACCTGGCAGGTGCAGGTTCAGGCGGAAGCTGCCGACAGGTCCGGTATCGACGACATCTATCGTATCAACGTGCGGAATGCAGAAGGGAAGATGATCCCGCTGCGCAGCCT
>JBAVEE010000337.1:0-4165 GCA_049587575.1 Bradyrhizobium sp. | reverse complement strand
GGCGAGGTCAGCGATCCCGTCAGGAGATCGCCGCCGCGGATCGCCAGCCGGACGGTGTCGCCATTGCGGGTGTAGAGATCCGGATGCGCGACGAGAAACGATTCCGCCTCGGCGGCGGGCGTGTCGCCAAAACCATCGGCATAATGATGGCCGTTGCGCTCGGCATGGGTGACGCCGATCAGGGCGCCGAGCGCGAGATCCTGCTGCACGCCAAGGCCGGCCTGGCAGGTCAGGTCTTCGGCGGCGACAAAGAATTTCCCGCCCTCCGCGCTCCATTTGGCGGCGCGGGTCGCATTCACGACCGACTTGTAGATGCCCTTGCACGATTTTGAGGAGATGCCGCGGTAGCCGAGCGCCCGTGCCGCCGGGAACGCGTCATACGAATCGTCGGCCTCGTCGACGATGAAATCCCGCATCGAGAGTGCGCCGAGCGGCGACGCCCGCGTGATATCGCGCGGCATCGGCTGCTCGATATAGAGCAATCTTGTCGCGATCGGCTGCAACGCGCTGTCACGATCGAGACGATCGATCAGTGCGGTCAGGGCTGCCAGATCGGCATATTGTTCATTGGCATCCAGCGTGACGCGGTAGTCGTATGGCAGCGTTGCAAGTTCTTTGCCGATGCGGGTCAGGCGCGCGGCATCCGCATCGGGATCGCCGTTGAGCTTGAGCTTGAAATAGCGGGCGCCGAAGGTTTCGTTGGTATCGGCGACGCCGCAGGCCCCCTCGATCCGGTCGTCGAGGCCGACGGTATGCCGGATCGCGACGCGATCGAGCCGCCGCGTTTGCGCCAGAAATTGCGCAATGTCGTGGTTTGCAAGATCGGCCGACAACCGCGCATCGATGCCCGCGACATTGCCTGCCATGCCGTCGAAGAAGTCTGTTCCCATGCCGCGCAACAGCGCATCCAGGATCGCCTTGTCGATCTCCGCAGGCCCGTAAGCCGCCGCCAGCGGCGGGATATTTTCCCTGGCGCAGGCCTCGACCTGTGCCGCGATGCGTGACGCGTGCAGACCGAACGCGGTCTCGAAGCCGGACCCGGCGAGATAGAGTTCGCGCGCGATTTCAAGCGAGCACCTGAGTTCCGCAACCGTTTGCTCGGGCGAAAGATGCGGGCGCTTGTCGAACCATTTCGGCACCATCAGTTCGGCGCTGGCGCCGAGGAAGGTACCATTGCCTTCGATTTCGATTTCGGCACGCACGAAAGCCTGCGATGCGGCATTGACGACAACGGCGCCAAAGCGGAACGGCCGGATGAAACGCACCGGACGTTCGAAAAGCGCAATGTCCCGCACGGCCAAACGCAGCGGCATGGTTCAAAACCTCAATCCAGCGCGCTTTGGCTGAAAAAGTGCTTGCGGATTCGCTGCACCAGCTCGGTGAACACGGGATCGGCCATGGCGTCCAGCGAGCGCGGGCGCGGCAGCGGCACATCGTAGATCGCGGCGATTGAGCCTGGCCGCTCGGTCATCACCAGCACGCGATCTGCGAGAAACACCGCCTCGGGAATCGAATGCGTGATCAGCAGCACGGTCTTGCCGGTTTCGCGCTGGATACGCATCAGTTCCACGTTCATGCGCTCGCGCGTCATGGCATCGAGCGCGCCGAACGGCTCGTCCATCAGAACGATCTTGGGATCGTGCACCAGTGCGCGGCAGATCGAGGCGCGCTGCTGCATGCCGCCGGACAATTGCCAGGGCAATTTCTTCTCGAAGCCTTCGAGGCCGACCAGCTTCAAAAGCGCTTTCGCGCGCGGCAGATATTCCTCGCGGGACAATCGCTTCATGTCGATCGGCAGCATGACGTTGTTCAGAATGTTGCGCCAGGGCAGCAGCAGCGAATTCTGAAATACGATGCCGACATTGCCATGCGGCTTGTCGACCTTTTCGCCCTCGACGAAAATCTCGCCGGTCGAGGGTGGCATCAACCCGGAGATCATCTTCAGAAGCGTGGATTTTCCGCAGCCGGACGGCCCGACCACGACAAAGAACTCGCCGGCGTTGATATGGAAATCCAGCGGCCGCAACGACGGCACGTCGCCGTCGCGCGACCGGTAGGTTTTCGACACCCCGGACAGTTGAATTCCCGGCGTGCCGGAGACCGCGCGATCGGACACCACGCGAAGATGCGCCCCCGATTGATTGAGGCTTGAGGTTTTGGTTGCCGGGTTCATTCAGGCGATTCCGTTCGAAGGCGGTATGGTAGAGCCGTCATTGCGAGCCAACGGGTCGCGCGAACGCGCGCCCGATGACAGGCTCCGCGAAGCAATCCATCTCGTCGCATCGGGGAGGATGGATTGCTTCGTCGCTTTGCTCCTCGCAATGACCACGCTGTCACTTCGGCAGATAATCATTGGTGTAAAACGCCTTGGGGTTTTCCCTGGCCTTGGCATCGAGGCCGCCATACTCGACCATCAGGTTGACGGTGTCGGTCATGTTCTGGTCGGTCACCTGGAACGGCCGCATGGCCTTGGTCTCCGGCGTGCGATAGAGCGGGATCGTCAGTTCAAAGCCTTGCGTCAGCGTGCCGATCTTGCCGCCCTTCGGATTGGCGTCGAGGATCGATTGCGCCGCCCCCTTTGGATCCTTTTCGGCCGCTTCGACCGCCTTCGTGGTCGCCGCCATGAAGCGTTTGACCAGGTCGGCGTTGGCCTTGACGTAGTCGGTGTTCGCGATGATGCCGGAGCTCACCATGTTGATGCCGTAGTCGGCGAACTTGATCGGATAGACGTCCTTGCCGGTGGCGTCCTTGATCTTCATCGACTGGTCCATGACGTAGCCGAGCAGCAGATCCGCCTGTCCGTTGATCACGGCGTTGAGCTTGGTCTGGGCATCGCCGGCCACGGTGGTGAAGTCGCCTTCCTTCAGCCCGGTCTTTTTCAGGAACAGCGGCCAGATCTGCGTCATGGAATCCGCCGGCGTGATCGCCACCGTCTTGCCCTTGATATCCTCAGGCTTGCGGATGTTCTTGTCGACAAAACCCATCGCCGACATCGGGCTGGTCTGCAGCAACACGCCGACGGCTGTCACCGGGGCGCCCTTGACAGCCGCGCGCATCATGGTGGGGACGTCGACATAGCCGAAATCGGCGGTCTTGGCCGCTACGGCTTGCGTCGTCGCCGCCGAGCCACGGCCTTCCTGGATTTCAAGATCGATATTTTCCGCCGCGTAGATGCCCTTGGCCTTGCCGTAATAGAACGGCGCATGCTCGCCATAGACGTACCAGTTCAGCATCAGCACGACCTTGTCCGCCGCCCTTGCAGGCATCGTCGCGAACGCCGTCCAGATCAGCGCCGCCGCAAGCGCCGTTATCGATCGCATCATGTCATCCTCCCTGTCTTCGTCATTGCGAGGAGCGATAGCTCCGAGCAATCCATTCTTCCGCTGTGGCGCCATGGATTGCTTCGCTGCGCTCGCAATGACGGCCAATATCTCGTCCTTTACGCGGCGAAGATAATGTCCTCGCGCTGGCTGACATGCCAGGGAACCACCAAACGCTCGATCCGATCCACGATCCAGAACAGCACGACGCCGAGCAGCGCCAAAATCACCAGGGCCGCGAACATGGTCGGCAGATCGAAAGTGCCGATCGAGCGCTGCAGCACGTAGCCGATGCCCGAATTGGAACCGACGAATTCGCCGACCACGGCACCGACCACAGCCAGCGTCACCGAAACCTTCAATCCGGAAAAGATCGCCGGCATCGCATGCGGCAGGTTGACCGCGCAGAACACGTGGAAGCGGCTGCCCTGCATCGCCCGCGCCAGGTCGACCATGTCGGGATCGACCGACTTGAACCCCTGCACGGCGGACACCACCACCGGAAAGAATCCCAGCAGGAAGGCCGAGATCACTTTTGGCACGATGCCGAAGCCGAACCAGACCACAAACAACGGCGCGACCGCGATCTTCGGCACCGATTGCGAGAATACCAGCAGCGGATAGACGTAGCTTTCCACCGTCTTCGATCCCGCGATCAGCATCGCGACCGGGATTCCGAAGGCGGCCGACAACAGGAAACCGCAGATCGTCGCATAGGTGGTGGGCCAGGCCTGGCGCGCGAGCTCCGGCCAATCCTGCCACAGCACGGCGACGACATCGGCCGGTGCCGGAATTTGATAGGGCGGAATCTTTAACAGCCGGATCGACAAATCCCAGGCCACGAC
>JBAVEE010000336.1:0-2379 GCA_049587575.1 Bradyrhizobium sp. | reverse complement strand
CCTGCGCGAGGCGCTTCTGCTTCTGCGACAGCCATGCGGTGTAATTGCCCTCGTAGGGAATGCCCTTGCCGCGGTCGAGTTCGAGAATCCATGACGTGACGTTATCCAGGAAGTAACGGTCATGGGTGACGATCAGGATGGCGCCGGGATAGTTGCGCAAATGGCCTTCGAGCCATGACACCGATTCGGCGTCGAGATGGTTGGTCGGCTCGTCGAGCAGCAGCAGGTCGGGCTGGTCGAGCAACAGCTTGCACAAGGCGACGCGGCGGCGCTCGCCGCCGGAGAGTTTTGTCACATCGGAATCGTCCGGCGGGCAGCGCAGCGCGTCCATCGCCTGATCGACCTTGCTGTCGAGATCCCACAGGCCCGCGGCCTCGATCTCGTCCTGCAGTTTGGTCATTTCATCGGCGGTCTCGTCGGAATAATTCATCGCCAATTCGTTGTAGCGATCCAGAATCGCCTTCTGCTTGGCGACGCCCAGCATGACGTTCTCCCGGACGGTCTTGCCGGGATCGAGCTGCGGCTCCTGCTCGAGGTAGCCGACCCGCGCGCCCTCGGCCACCCAGGCCTCGCCGTTATATTCCTTGTCGAGGCCGGCCATGATCCGCAGCAGCGTCGATTTGCCGGAGCCGTTGACCCCGAGCACCCCGATCTTGGCGTCCGGATAGAACGAAAGATTGACGTTATCGAGCACCTTGCGGGTCGGGTAGCTCTTGGTCAAACCCTGCATGAAATAGACGAACTGGCGCGCCATCGGCATCCCTGAGAAGGAGAGGATTTATCGGAAATTGGCTGGGGCTGATGTAGCGGCGCGGTCCCCAAAGGGCAACCGCACGACCGGCGTTTTCCCTCCGTTCACCAGTATCAATACGGATATCGACAATTGAAACCTTCTTTTAACAACTCGCGCCCGAAACTCCCGTCAGCGCCCCAGAAAGCGCTTCGCGTGGCAGAAGCCGCCGGAAAAAGACAGGATTCGTCATGGCGACCATCACCTCGGGCTCCCTCTCTTCCCCGCCCCGCGCCCGCGACGGCCGGCCGGGCATCCCGAACGAAATCCGCGCCTTCTGGCGCCAGTTCTTCGCCCGGGCCTTCGATCCCTACCGCCCTGAGCTGCATTATATGCGCGGACCGGGCCCGGCCTGCCGCGCCAAGCAAGCGCTGGCTTCGCGCCGGCGCACCAGCTGATAACCCTCGGATAGCTTCGCCGCGCAGAACATGTGGCCCGCGGCCGCGAGCTTGCCCGCCGGCATTTTTGATGGCCCCGACGCTTGCGTGCCGAAGCGTGGCGGGCGACCATGGCCGATCTTCCGAAGACGGCGCGTTTCCGCGACCGTCAAGATCGCCATAAACGGACACTCCCATGACGCGGCTGCGCTGTGCAATTCTCGATGACTATCTCAATCTGGCTTTATCGGTCGCGGACTGGTCGAAGATCAAGGACCGGGTCGATGTCACCGACTTCAACCAGCCCTTTGCTTCCCCCGAGGCTGCTGCGAGCGCGCTCAAGGATTTCGAGATCATCTGCGCGATGCGCGAGCGCACGCCATTTCCGCGCGCGATGTTTGCGGCCCTGCCCAACCTGAAGCTCCTGATCACCTCGGGCCTGCGCAATAACGCGATCGATATGGAGGCCGCCAAGGACCATCAGGTGGTGCTGTGCGGGACGCAATGGCCGCGCGATCCCACCGCGCCCCTGACCATGGGGCTGATACTGGAACTGACCCGCAATATCGGCCGCGAGAACGCCCGCATGCATGCCGGCGAGTACTTGCAGAAATTCGTCGGCATCGAGATCGAGGGCAAGACGTTGGGCGTGATCGGGCTCGGCAAGTTGGGCGCCAAGGTATCGGGGCTGGCGAAGGCATTCGGGATGAACGTGATCGCCTGGAGCCCGAACCTGACGCCGGAGCGATGCAAGGAGGTCGGCGTCGGCTACGCGACGAAGGAAGAATTGTTCTCAACCGCCGACATCATCACCGTTCATGTGGTGCTGAGCCAGCGTTCGCGCGGCCTGGTGGGAGCGGCCGATCTCGCCCGCATGAAGCCGACCGGTTTCCTCGTCAACACGGCGCGCGGGCCGATCGTCGACGAAGCCGCACTTCTGGAAACGCTGCAAGCGCGCAAGATCGCAGGCGCGGCCGTGGACGTTTTCTCGGTCGAGCCGCTGCCGGTCGATCATCCCTTCCGCAAGCTCGACAACCTCGTGCTGACGCCGCATCTCGGCTACGTCACGCGGGAAACCTTCGTCGCCCATTACAGCCAGATGGTCGAAGGCATCGATGCGTGGTTCAGGGGCGAGCCGGTGCGGCGGCTGGCGTAAGGACAGGACCGAAGGGCACCTTCGTCATTGCCAAGAGCCAGCGGGACGCGCGAAGG
>JBAVEE010000335.1:0-4300 GCA_049587575.1 Bradyrhizobium sp. | reverse complement strand
GTGATGTAGATCACGGCGCGGTGCTCGGGACGAATCTTTCGCATCAAATCGCTGGCGACGATGAACTCGTCATTGCCGCCGCGCTCGATCTCCTGCAGATAGCCGACGCAGCGCAAGAGATGCTCGTCCACCGTATAGTGGTGATACATGTTGAACTGCATCATCGACACGATCCGGCCGAAGGCGCGGATGAAATGACCGAGCACGCCGGTTTCGTTCATGCGCCGCAGCACGATTTCCGCGTCGTTCGATGTCAGGATTTCCATGAACAGCCGGTTGGCTTCGGGATCGTCGCGCAGCTGGGTGTTGATCAGCTTCAGCGAACGCGTCACCGTGCGCATGGCATCGGGATGGAAGGCCAGGTTGTTCTTCTGCGCGAGGCGGAAGATCCGGATCAGGTTGACCGGATCGTGCCTGAAGACATCGGGCGCGGCGAGATTGATGCGATTGTTGTCGACGATGAAATCGTCGCTCTCCGGCACCCGTCGCCGGTTGGCGCTCGGCCGTAACCGCGCCATCATGCGGCTGAGCACCGGCGCGGGCTTGGCCTGCTGATCTTCCAGCTTGGCGCACAGGATGGCGGTGAGGTCGCCGACATCCTTGGCGACGAGGAAATAGTGCTTCATGAAGCGTTCGACATCCTGCATGCCGGGATGCGAGGTATATCCCAGCCGGACGGCGATCTCGCGCTGCATGTCGAATGACAGCCGCTCTTCCGCGCGGCCCGAGAAGAAATGGATGTTGCAGCGGACCGACCACAGGAAATCGGCGCAGCGGCGGAAGGTGCGGTATTCCTGCGCGTCGAACACGCCGCGCTCGAGCAGTTCGTCGGTCTCGCGCACGCGGTAGACGTATTTCGCGATCCAGAACAGCGTGTGCAGATCGCGCAGGCCGCCCTTGCCGTCCTTGACGTTGGGTTCGACCAGATAGCGCGATTGCCCGGCGCGGCGGTGCCGCTCTTCGCGCTCGGCCAGCTTGGCGGTCACGAATTCGGCGGCGGTGCCCTGCACCACCTCCTTGTCGAACCGCGCCACCAGTTCGTCGTAGAGCGGCTGGTCGCCGGTCAGAAACCGGGTCTCGAGGATGGCGGTGCGGATCGTCATGTCGCCGCGGGCCTGCCGGATCGATTCGTCGACCGAGCGCGTCGCGTGGCCGACCTTCAATCCCATGTCCCACAGACAATACAGGATGGCCTCGGCGACCTGCTCGCCCCAGGCGGTTTGCTTGTAGGGCAGGATGAACAAGAGATCGATGTCGGATTCCGGCGCCATCAAGCCGCGGCCATAGCCGCCGGTGGCGACCACCGCCATGCGCTCGGCGCCCGAGGGAATCGGCGAGCGATAGAGATGGCGCGTGGCGGCGGCGAACAGGATGCGGATGATCTCGTCTTGGACGAAACACAGCCGTTCGGCGCAGCGCCGCCCATGCCGATCCTTCAGCAGCACGGCCTGCGCCGTGGCGCGCGCGGCAACCAGTTCGGCCTTCAGCAGTTTCGCCACGGCGGCGCGAAAAACATCTTCGCGGCCGGCGAGTTCCTCGGCGAGCGCGTCGACCGCGGCGGTAATCCTCGCGGTATCGAAACGTTCGTCGGTGTCAGGCGGGGTCTCTGTGACAACGCTATCCATCACCTACCCCGATATCGGACGGCACCGACCCTGTCACGGACATTCAAAAGACGGCCGCCGAGCCATGCCGCCCTGCCCCCGGCCCGGCGCGCGGCAATTCCCGTCGCGGGGCGCCGGCGCGCGCATTTCCCCGCCAAGTATCCGATTAACGGGTTGAAATAGGAAGGTATTTTTAAATCCGGATGAGCCGCCATGCCGGTCCAAATGGTGACACCGGGGCAATCTTTCATTACATCCAATGCACAATTTATTTGGGAGCAAGACATGGACGCCGCCGAACTCCGCGCCACCCAGGCCCCGTTCAAGGAGAGATACAAGAGCGATCCGAAGGCCGCGCTGATCACCTTGCAAGCCAAGGGCTCGATCGACAATGAAGGTATCGCCTGCAAGCTCGAGACCGGCCGCGCTTTGGCGGTGGCCGGCCTGCATCCCGCGGCCGGCGGTTCCGGCCTCGAATTGTGTTCCGGCGACATGCTGCTGGAAGCGCTGGTCGCCTGCGCCGGCGTCACCCTGAAATCGGTGGCGACCGCGATCGAGGTACCGTTGAAAACCGGCCTTGTGACCGCCGAAGGCGACCTCGATGTTCGCGGCACCCTCGGCATCGACAAGGAAGCGCCGGTCGGGTTCGCTGAAATCCGTCTGCGCTTCGACGTCGAAACCTCGGCGCCGCAGGACAAGCTCGATCTCCTGCTGAAGCTCACCGAGCGCTATTGCGTGGTCTATCAGACCATCAAGAATGGCCCGAGGGTTTCGGTGACGATGCAGCGGTTGTGATTTTTCTGATGGCCACACCCTCCGCGCCGTCACCCTGAGTTGCGAGCGAGGCGAGCCTCGAAGGGCGATCCTGCTGCACATCCTTCGAGGCCCGCGCGTTGCGCTGGCACCTACGGGTGAACGCAATTGCGTTCATCCCGGAGATGACGACAATTTCCATGTCCCCCGACCTCATTTTCATTCTGATGCTGGCGCTGCGGATGGCAGTGGCGGCCGCGTTCGTGGTGACGGCATCCTTCATCACCGAGCGATCTGGCCCGGTGATCGGCGCGTTGGTGGCGACGCTGCCGGTTTCGGCCGGTCCGTCCTACGTGTTTCTCGCGCTCGATCACGATGCGGCGTTCATCGCCGAAGGCGCGCTGGCGAGCCTGCCGATCAATGCCGCGACCATCTTCCTCGGGCTGGTCTATGTGGTGCTGGCGCAGCGCCGGAATGCCGCGGTCAGTGCCGGCGGCGCGGTCGCGGTGTGGGTCACGCTCGCCGCGCTGGCGCGACTGGTTCCATGGTCGCTCGCCGGCGGCCTCGTCGCGAATGCCGTTGCATTCGCCATCTGCCTGCCGCTGCTGCGCCGCTTTCGCCACGTCCGGATGCCGCTGATCACGCGCCGCTGGTACGACATTCCGTTGCGTGCGGGGCTGGTCGCAACGCTGGTGGCCATTGTCGTCTCGCTGTCGGGCTGGGTCGGACCTGGCGTGAGCGGCACGATAGCGCTGTTTCCGGTAGTGTTCACCAGCATCATGCTGATTCTGCACCCGCGCATCGGCGGGCCGGCCACCGCCGCCGTGATCGCGAATGGCGGCTGGGGCTTGTTGGGATTCAGTATCGGGATCGCGGTGCTGCATCTGGCGGCATTGCAGTTCGGCTCCGCGATCGGGCTTGGCCTCGCGCTCGCAACCTGCGTGGGCTGGAATCTCGGGCTGTGGTGGTTCGGGCGGAGGAAGCGCGCGCGTTGAATGCGACCACCTGTCATTCCGGGGCGATGCGAAGCGGGTCTGGCGCTAACGCACCATCCCGGAATGACGGGTTCTCCTATTCCTTCGGCAGTTTCGCCTTCAATGCGTAAAGCGCCTCCAGCGCGTCGCGCGGCGACATTTCGTCCGGGTGCAGCGCCTTCACGGCTTCGATCAGCTTCTCCGCCTCGCTCGGCGGCGCGGGCTCGGCAGCGGCGCGGGACGGCACCGCGAACAGCGGCAGATCGTCGGCCAGCGCGCGGGCGGTCTGGCCGCGATCCTGCGCCTCCAGCTTTGCCAGAACCGATTTGGCCCGCGCGATGACAGCCGCAGGCAACCCCGCGAGCTTCGCGACCTGAATGCCGTAGGAGCGGTCGGCCGAACCCGGCAGCACTTCGTGCAGGAACACGACGTCGCCCTGCCATTCCTTGACCCGAACGGTCGCGTTGAACATCCGCGGCAGCTTGGCCGACAGCGCGGTGAGTTCGTGGTAGTGGGTGGCGAACAGCGCCCGGCAACGGTTGGCTTCATGCAGGTGCTCAATCGCGGCCCAGGCGATCGACAGCCCGTCGAAGGTCGCGGTTCCCCTGCCGATCTCGTCGAGAATTACCAGCGAGCGTTCGCTGGCCTGATTGAGGATCACCGCCGTCTCCACCATCTCCACCATGAAGGTGGAGCGGCCGCGCGCAAGATCATCCGCCGCGCCGACACGCGAGAACAGCCGGTCGACGATGCCGATCCGCGCCCGCAAGGCCGGCACGAAGCAGCCGGCCTGCGCCATCAGCGCGATCAGCGCGTTCTGGCGCAGGAAGGTCGATTTGCCCGCCATGTTGGGGCCGGTGATCAGCCATATCTGGCCCGACCTCTGTCCCGGTCCCGGCGATAGATCGCAGGCATTGGCGATGAACGGCTGGCCGTCGCGCTTTAACGCCTGCTCGACCACCGGATGGC
>JBAVEE010000334.1:0-4513 GCA_049587575.1 Bradyrhizobium sp. | reverse complement strand
ATCCCGATCACATCTTTGGGAACGCGGCGTTTGTGCAGGACGGAACCGTTTTCGTGGGACACCGGAATTTGCCGCGCGCGATGGCGGAACGGGGCGAATTTTACCTGAAGGCGTTCCGAGGGCTGCTCGGCGACGCGCTCATCGACGAAGTCAGGATTGTCCCGCCCACACTGCTGGTGGACGACGAGATGCAAATCGATCTCGGCGGGCGAAGGTTGACCCTGAAGGCCTGGCCGGCGGCACATACCGACAGTGACTTGACCGTGTTCGACAGCGCAACTTCAACCCTGTTTGCCGGCGATCTCCTGTTCGTGGCGCATGTGCCGGTCCTCGATGGCAGCATTCGAGGCTTCCTCGGCGATCTCCCGGAGCTGCTGCGCATTCCCGCCGAACGCGTCGTTCCCGGGCACGGCCCTCTCGTCAGCGATTGGCGAGGCGCGGTCGCGGACGAGCAACGCTATTTCGAGAACCTCGCCGCGGAGGTGCGCGGCCTGATCGCCCGGGGGGTACCCCTGACCAAGGCAGCCAGAGAGGCCGGGCGAAGCGAGCAGTCGCGCTGGAAATTGTTCGACGAATATAGTTCGCGCAACGTCATCGCCGCGTTCGGGGAACTTGAATGGGAGTGACGCCACAATTGGTCCGGCAATTCCGGCGACCGCTGCGCCGCTTGCTGCTAGTGGCGTTTTCGTGTAGTCTCATGCTCTCTCATTATGGAAGTGGAATTCGATCATGTCGATCTTTTCCAGAGTGATCGTGCCGGCCCTGATGGTGATGGCCGCGGTTCATTTTGCGGCGCCGATGGCGGCGCGTGCCCAGGCCGAACAGCCGTCGGAAGAGACCTGGAACAGCATCAAGGACGACATCTTCAAGGAGCGTCCCATTCTCGATGGCTCCGGACTGGTGGTACTCGATGCGCCGCGGCGCGCCGAGGATGCCGCCATCGTGCCGATCGGCATGCACGTCAACTTTACCGGCGACGACAAGCGCACGCTGCGATCGCTGACGCTGGTGATTGACGAAAATCCCGCGCCGGTCGCCGGAACGTTTACGATCGGTCCGCATTCCGGCGTGACCTCGATCTCTACGCGCGTCCGGGTCAATACCTACTCCTATGTCCGGCTCGTTGCCGAGCTCAGCGACGGCAATCTGTACGGCGTCAAGGCGTATGTGAAGGCGTCCGGCGGATGCTCCGCGCCGGCCGCGTCGAATAGCGATGCCACCAGATCGGCGCTCGGGCAGATGAAATTCCGCACGTTCCGGCCGGAGGCCGGCGGGCTCTCCGAAGCCCAGTTCATGATGCGCCATCCGCAGAATTCGGGCCTGCAGATGGACCAGTTGACGCGCCTTTACATACCGCCGTTCTTTGTCGAGAACCTCAAGATCTGGCAGGGCGACGATCTCGTGCTGACGATGGATGGCGGAATCGCGATATCGGAAGATCCGAACATCCGCTTCAACTTCCAGCCCAACGGCGCCGACAAGTTTCGCGTCGAAGCCATGGATACGAGCAAGAAACTGTTCCGGAACGAATGGTCGCTCGAAAAATCAATGCTATAGCATCGCGGGCCCCCACGGCTCCGCCTAAAAGCAGCGAATTTCTGCTTCTGCCTGCGCGCGGCGGAATTCCTGCAGCGCGAGCTTGGCTTGCTCGGTCGAGCGAAATTCGGCACCGGCAGGTCCGGTGACCTGGGACATCGAGATAATTGTCTCGGCGGTCACGTAGCGGTCGTAAGGGATAATCGACGCGATCACGTCCACCGAGCAGGAACATTTTTGCAGGATCTCCTGCGTTTCGCCATTGGCCTTCATGCAGCCAAAAACATAGTCCGCGCGTGCCGAGGTCGGATAATCGTTGAGATCCTCCGCCCGTGCATTTGGCGTCGCAGCGATGATCAAGAGCACCAGCAGGGCGCCTGATCGGAATGAGCTGCGCAAGCAAGCCATCATCAATGCCTTTCACTTGGCCTGTGCCGGAGACCGGAGGCCAGAACTTAGCCTCAAGTCCTGGCCTCAAGTGCTGGCCTCAAGCCATCCGAAGCCTTCCGCAAACCGGGAGCCGTTTTTGATGCCGGAAGCCTTGCGCGACAAGGTTCGGTGCGTTGCAACACAAGCGGCAAGGTCGAAATAGCCGCGTCTTCCGGCTCGAATAATTTTGTCAGGATGCGCAAACTGGGTCAAGCTCGGCCGGCCAAGCTTGCCGCGGCCGACGCGGTAAGCTAAATCGCCGGCATCGAACCCGAAGATCTGCGCGTCGGAAAGCCCGACGAAGCATTTCATCGGCGCTCGACGGCAGGGCGTATGAGGGTCCGAAATGTCTGCTTGTCGGCCCCGCAAATGGGCGATCGATCTTCGGGAATGGTCATGAAGCCATTCGACCTCGCTCAGACCGCCGCGCTTGAGATCGACCATGTCAGCCACCGCTACGGTGCGCGGCTCGCGCTGAACGATGTCAGCCTCACTGTCCGGCAATCGTCTTTTACCGTTCTGTTGGGATTGAACGGTGCCGGTAAATCGACGTTGTTTTCGCTGATTACCCGGCTCTATGCGATACGGTCGGGTCAAATCCGCATTTTCGGGCACGATGTTGCACGCGAACCGGGGGCGGCCCTGAGCAAGCTCGGCGTCGTCTTTCAATCCCGCGCGCTCGATATCGACATTTCGGTTCGGCAGAACCTGATGTACCACGCTGCGCTGCACGGCATCGCCAGCAAGCAAGCCGGCGAATTAATCGCCGAGGTTCTGGACCGTGTGGCGATGACCGATCGCAGCCTGGATCGCGTCGGCAATCTCTCGATCGGGCAGATGCGCCGTATCGAGATTGCCCGTGCGCTGCTGCACCGGCCGCGGCTGCTTGTGCTGGATGAGCCGACGGTCGGCCTCGACATCAAGGCGCGCGCCGACATTCTCGATCACGTCCGCCGGCTATCGACGGTGGAGGGCATCGGGGTACTCTGGGCGACCCATCTCATCGACGAAGCCGGCGCCGGCGATAACGTGGTGGTCCTGCATAAAGGCAGGGTGCTTGCGCGAGGCGGGCTCGGCGAGGTTGTCGGCAAGTCTGGCGGCGCCGATCTGCGCGACGCGTTCAACCGCCTGACCGGGGCCGCCGATCAGGACGAACTGGAATCCGCCAGATGACCACTGCCGGCGAAGCAATGCACAGGCACAGCTTCTCGCTGACGCAGTATTTTATCTGCCTTCGCGGCATCGTCTGGCGCGAGGCGTTGCGCTTCATTCATCAGCGCGAACGCTTCGTCTCCGCGCTGGTGCGCCCGCTGGTCTGGCTGTTCATTTTTGCCGCCGGCTTTCGGCAGGTGCTCGGCGTCTCGATCATTCCGCCCTATGAGACTTACATTCTCTACGAGGTCTACATCGCGCCGGGACTGATCGCGATGATCCAGCTTTTCAACGGCATGCAATCATCGCTCACGATGGTCTACGATCGCGAGACCGGCGGAATGCGCACGCTGCTCGTCAGCCCGTTCCCGCGCTGGTGGCTGCTGCTTTCGAAGCTGTTGGCGGGCACGCTGGTATCCGTCCTGCAAGCCTATGCCTTTCTGTTGATCGCCTGGTTCTGGGATATCGAGGCTCCGCCGCTCGGCTATCTGACGCTGTTGCCGGCGCTGCTGCTCAGCGGGCTCATGCTAGGGGCGCTGGGAATGCTGATTTCGTCGCTGATCAAGCAACTCGAAAATTTTGCCGGCGTCATGAATTTCGTGATCTTTCCGATGTTCTTTGCATCGTCGGCATTATATCCGCTATGGCGCGTCAAGGAATCCAGTCCGCTCCTGTATTATGTGTGCGAGCTCAATCCCTTCACCCATGCGACAGAGCTGATCCGCTTTGCGCTCTATGAGCAGGTGTCATGGGTTTCCCTGAGCGTCGTCGTCGGCTGCACCCTGGCATTCCTGTTGGGGGCGATCGTGGCCTACGATCCCGCCCGCGGCTTTTTGGCTCGCCGCAATACCGCGGGCTGAGCGGCGATCCGGAATCAGAAGGTGACCTTCAGGCCGGTGTAGAAGCCGCGCGGTCGCGCCGGACTGAGCGAACGCGGGTCAGTGAATGGCGCGCCGCCGTTGGCGAAATTGGGCACCGCGCCGGTATCGAAGAACGTTCCATAGGTCGCATAGCGGTTGTCGAAGACGTTGTCCGCGCGCGCGTAAATCTGCATCGTTTTGCTGATTTGATAGGATGTGTGCAGGTTGAAAACCGCATAACCCGGCAGCCGGGGTGCCTGATTGGATTCGTCGCCGACAAGGTACTGGCTGCTGACGTACAGCATATCTCCGCCAACCTTGAACGCATCGGTCACCGAACAATCGAAGCCCGCCTTGACGCGGTTTCGCGGGATCGCCGGAATTCGATCGCCGGGAAGAATCTGGACGTTGCCGTTGGCGTCCGCGAAGGGGCTGTTGGAGCCGACCTGGAGAGCGTCGAGGAACCGCGCGTCCACAAGCGTATAGCTGGCATATAGCTGCAGGGCGGTCGAGCTGAGATTGACCTCGGCTTCGAG
>JBAVEE010000333.1:0-5351 GCA_049587575.1 Bradyrhizobium sp. | reverse complement strand
GGCATCGACGAATTGGTCGAAATAGCCAAGCTATTCTGGAGCGCTAACTATCGCTACGATCGAATGAGCTTTGATTCTTCCGTTGTTCGTGGCCTCGAATATTACACCGGTCCGGTCTATGAGGTTGAACTCACGCTCGACACCAAGGACGAAAAAGGCCGCCCCGTCCGCTTTGGCTCGGTCGGCGGCGGCGGGCGCTATGACGGGCTTGTCTCGCGCTTCCGCGGCGAGCCGGTGCCGGCGACCGGATTTTCGATCGGCGTGTCGCGGCTGCAGGCCGCCCTCGCCATGCTCGGCAAGCTCGACACCACGCCGGAATTCGGCCCCGTCGTCGTCACCGTGTTCGACCGCGATCGCGTCGCCGATTACCAGAAGATGGTCGCGGCGTTGCGCAATGAAAAAATCCGCGCCGAGTTGTATCTCGGCAACCCGAAGAACATGGGCAACCAGCTCAAATACGCCGATCGCCGCAACTCGCCTTGCGTGATCATTCAGGGCTCGGATGAGAAGGCGCGCGGCGAGGTGCAGATCAAGGACCTGATCGAGGGCGCCAGGGCTGCCGCGGCGATTGCCTCCAACCAGGAATGGCGCGAGAGCCGGCCTGCGCAGTTTTCCTGCAGGGAAGACGAGCTTGTCGCCAAGGTGCGCGAAGTGCTGGCGCGGCATGGCGTGAAGTGGGGTAAATAGGGTTAAGTCGTCATGCCCCGCGAAGGCGGGGCATCCAGTACGCCGGGCCGCTAGAGTTGAACGGAGGCGCTGCGGAGTACTGGATCATCCGCTTTCGCGGATGATGACATCTGTGCAAGATGTGGCGTTTGCGCCTCATGGCGCGAACGGAATACCTCTTGTCAGAGGTTGTTCGTAGCAAGAGCAAAGGGAGTGACAAAGATGCCTGAAATTACCATCAGCATGGCCGCGGGCCGCACCGACGAACAGAAGGCCGGCATGATGCGCGACATCACCAAGGCGCTGGTGACGAACCTCGGCGTCGACGCCGACGCCGTCGTGATCCAGATCAACGAGGCGCCGCTGGCCCACAAGATGAAGGGCGGCAAGACCTTCGTCGAGCGCAAGGCGATGCAGAGCAAATAGCTCCCATTCGTCGTCCCTGCGAATGGCGGGGACGACGCAATCATCGAAAGCGCCTCCCATGGACGCACGCGACGTCATCAAGATCGGCATGAGCGCCGAACGCAACCTGATCGTGCCGGCCGAACGCACCGTAGGACATTTCCTGCCGGGTATGCCGATGGTCTACGCGACGCCGATGATGATCCTGGAAATGGAGCTGGTCTCCGGCGACGCCATCAAGTCCTGTCTCGAGCCGGGCTGGATCACGGTCGGCACCGAGGTCGATATAAGGCACTTGGCCGCGACCCCGGTCGGCGCGCCGGTGCGCACCACGGCCCGGGTGATCGCGGTGGAACGCCGGGTGATCCGTTTCGAGGTCGAGGCTTTCGACGACAAGCGCCGGATCGGCGAGGGACGTCACGCCCGCGGCCTCGTCAATGCCGAGGCGTTCAGCAAGCGGTTGGGGACGGGGTAGCGGAGCCACCGACACGGATATCATCCTGAGGTCGAACTGAAAATCCAGCCGGGAGAAATGAACTACATTGCCGTCATTGCGAGGAGCAAAGCGACGAAGCAATCCAGTTTTTCTCGGATTGGCCTCATGGATTGCTTTGCTTCGCTCGCAATGACGACCCCAAACTCCTCATGTTCAGGACGAGGCTCGTGGAACTACTTCGCCAGTTGCTTCGAGCGCTTGGTCGCGGCGGCGACCGCGCGGGTCAAGAGCGACTGCATTCCGTCGGGGCCCATCAGCACCTCCAGCGCCGCCGCCGTGGTGCCGCCGGGCGAGGTGACGTTCTGGCGCAGCGTCGCGGAGGAAAGTTCGGAGCGATGCAACAATTCGCCGGAGCCGGCCACGGTTTCGCGCGCCAGTTTGGTCGCAAGCGCCTCGGGCAGGCCGGCTTCGACGCCGGCGCGCGCCAGCTCCTCGGCCAATAGAAACACATAGGCCGGACCGGAGCCGGAGACCGCGGTCACTGCATCCATCAAACCCTCGTCCTCGACCCACTCGACCGAACCGGTGGCGCGCAGCAGGTGATCGGCGATCGCGCGCTGCGCGGCGCCGACATTGTTCGCTGCCACCGCCACCGTGATGCCGCGGCCGATCGCGGCCGGCGTATTGGGCATCGCGCGCACCACGCCGCCGCCGCAGATTTCGGCGATCGCCGCGATCGTCGTTCCCGCCATGATCGAAACCACGAGCGTGGATGGCGTGGCAAACGGCTTCAACCCTGGTCCAGCCTCGCGGAACATCTGCGGCTTCAGCGCGACCACCAAGGCTGTGACTTCGCCCACATCCCTGGCGGGCGGATTGAGGCGGAGGCCTTTTGACGCCAGCGCCCGAATGTCGTCGGCAGGCTGCGGCTCGATCACCACAACGCTTTTGGCGTCGAGGCCTTGCGTCAGCCAGCCCGACAGCATCGCGCCGCCCATTTTCCCCGCGCCGGCGAGGACGACGGTGCCTGAGATTTGCGCTAGCGCGCTTGCTGCGGCAGCTGACGACGACATTGGAACATGCTCTCTCGTCGTCCCTGCCAACGCAGGGACCCATAACCACCAGCGTTTCTAGTGAAGCGAGGGACAGGCCACAAGCGCCTTGGCAATACTTCCACGTCACGGAGTATGGGTCCCCCGAGTTCGCAGGGACGACACCGAATGGTGGAGAGGCAATGGGCTAACGCAGGCCCCTACGCCTCGCCCTCGGTGTCGAACATCGCCGCACTCATGGCCTCGGCCGCGGATTTGCCGGCCCACACCACGAACTGGAATGCCGGATAATAACGCTCGCAGGCGTGGATCGCGCTGACCAGCATGGTTTCGCATTGCGCGGTCGAGGCTGACATCCCGCCCGGCAGCACCAGCGCCTGCCGGTACATGATCATGCCGGTGTGGGTCCAGATATCGAAATGCCCGACCCATAATTGCTCGTTGATCGCCGCGATCAGCCGCTGCACCTCGGCGCGGCGGGCGCCGGGAATCTTCATGTCGAAGGCGCAGGCCAGATGCAGCGCCTCGATCTCGCCCATCCAGGTGAAGGAAAGCTGGTAATCGGTCCAGTCTCCCCTGGAGACGATCGTGACTTCGTCTTCGCCGGATCGTTCGAACGACCAGTTGTTATCGGCGGCGATATCCTCGACCACCGCGAGCGGATTGTTCCGGGAATCGATGATGCCTTCGAGGAGGGACATGCCGTCTCGACCTTGCCTTTGCAAAATTCGGATACGAATGTGATACGCACGCAGCAGGCCGACGCGCGCTGACAAAACGTGTCGCTGCCGACTGCAATCCCCCGATGGTCCGACGCATGTCAGGATCAGGGTTTGCCGGGACGAAGTGATGTGATTTGCGGAATCCGCGCAACGGCGCGGCGAGTCCATCCACAGACAAAGCTCACTCGTCCACAGCTCTTGTTGGCCGTTAACGTTTGCCATGAGAACAAACCGGAATCGGATTCGCGCCGCGCGCCTCAATCGTTAATTTTTTCGCGCCGAAGCCCGCTTTGCGGTCTCGTAGTGAGGTCATACCCCTGACACCAAGGCATCATGGGGACATGCCGGTTCCCCCTTGCGGAGCGCCTTGCTGCCGGCGCGGGGCTTCGGCATAGTTCCCTTGGGGTCGCCCGCATCGCGGCGGCCGGCCGATCAGCCATGAATCAGATGTCGCAACAGCCTGCCGACGCAAAAGAATCTTCCGAGACCGGCGAACGGCCACCGGTGCACCCGCGATTCGCAAAGCCGCAGCGGGTCGCCTTCGTGCAGTCCGCCTGGCATCGCGAGGTGGTGGAAGTAT
This sequence comes from Bradyrhizobium sp., assembly GCA_049587575.1. Lineage (GTDB taxonomy): Bacteria > Pseudomonadota > Alphaproteobacteria > Rhizobiales > Xanthobacteraceae > Bradyrhizobium. Next base: position 1,490 of record JBAVEE010000333.1, on the reverse strand, counting down.
GCCGCGTCGCGTTTCTCGCCGAGATCGAAGCGCGTCACATCGCGCGTGCCCAGATCGATGTGTTCGAAGTGCCGGGCGCGTTCGAGATCCCGCTGCACGTGCAACTGCTCGCCAAGACCAGGCGCTACACCGCGATCGTCGCGGCCGGCCTCGTGATCGACGACGAATATGTTGCCGAAACCGTCATCAAGGCGTTGATGGAGGTGCAGTTGCGCACCGAGGTGCCGGTATTCTCGGCGGTGGTCACGCCGCAACAATTCCACGAGACCGCGGCGCATTTCGAGTTCTTCCGCAAGCATTTTGCGACCAAGGGCGTCGAGGTCGCGGAGGCCTGCGCCAACACGCTGCTCAGCCTGGAGCGGCTGCGCGGTCAGGTCGCGGCGGGAATCGTGTAGGCCGCGGTGCCGGTGCTTTACCCCTCCCCGCTTGCGGGGAGAGGTCGGATTGCGGAGCAATCCGGGTGAGGGGGCCATCCGCGAGTCCGAGTTTGACGAGGATCCCACGCAACCCTCTCCGGCAAGCGGGGCGAGGAGAAGAGACTCATCGTTGCTGCCATTTTATCACGCCACAATCGGTTGATTGTCATTTCCGCCGCCGTGCCTGTAAACTCAGCACGTGGGAGGAGGCACGCCCGTGGCGACGGGCGGCCGAGAAGATCATGTTCGAAGGACACGATCCCTATCTCGTCGCGCTCTCGGTGGTGATCGCGATCCTGGGAGGTTACACCGGTTTCGGCCTCGCGGCGCGTATCCGCGGGACGCCGGGGGTGAGCCGTCGCGTGTTGCTGTCGGGGGCGGCCGGCTTCCTCGCCGTCGGCATCTGGACCATGCATTTCGTCGGCATGCTGGCGGCGCCGATCCCCCCCGATGCCGGCTATCTCGTGCTTCCCACCATCGTCTCGTTCCTGATTTGCGCGCTGGTGGTCGGCGTTTCGCTGTTTTTCCTGAGCATCGGCGAGCCGTCGCAGCGGCGCGTGATCTCCTCGGCCGTGCTGCTCGGGGCGGGGATCGTGAGCATGCATTATGTCGGCATTCACGGGCTGGCCGGCAATTTTGCCATCGAGCACGACACTTCGATGGTCCTGTTGTCGATCCTGATTGCGATCGTCACCGCCTATGGCGGCCTGCGCGCGTTCCTCGCTCGCCAGGACGGCATCCGGTTGACGCTGAGCGCGATCGCATTCGGCGTCGCAGTGTCCGGCATGCACTACACGGCGATGCACGGCATGCATTTCGTCCCGCGCTCGGGAGCAGGCCATCAACACCTTGCCGGTGGACTGGTCGCGTCGCCGCAAATCCTCTCGGTGGTGGTGGCCGTGCTGTGTTTCGTGATTGCGGCGGGCTTCCTGCTGTCGCTGGTGCCGGATCCGCGCCGGCAAGCCGTCACGGCGGCCGCCGTCGCGCTCGACCCTGTGGAAGCCGCGGTTGTCACCGCGCCGGCGCCGTTTCCCGACCCCGGCCCGCTTGCCACCCCGTTGCCCAGGCTGATGT
>JBAVEE010000332.1:0-2241 GCA_049587575.1 Bradyrhizobium sp. | reverse complement strand
GACCGCATCTCGCGGCGGCGGCTGATGGCGGGCGTGGAAGCCTTGCGCGCACTGGCGCTGCTCGCGATCCTCGCGCTGATCGGGCTGAATCTGTTGACCCTGCCGCTGCTCGCGCTCGCGGGCTTCGTCGCGGTGTGCGGCACCGTCGTCTACAGCGTAGCGGCGCCGGCGCTGGTGCCCGCGCTGGTGACGTCGCAATTATTGCCCGCCGCCAATGCGCGGATCGAACTGGCGCGCACCGTCGCCTTCGCCAGCGGACCGGCGCTGGGCGGGGTCCTCGTGGGATGGCTGGGCGCGGCGCCGGCGTTCGGATTTGCCGCGGCACTCTCGGCGATCGCCGTGGTGCTGCTGTCAGGGATTTACGAGCCATCCCGCGCGCCGGCGCCCCGGCGCCATCCTCTGCAGGACATCAAGGAAGGCGCCGTCTTCGTGCTGCATCACCCGCTGCTGCGGCCGGTGTTCGTCACCCAGTTCATCTTCAACACCGCGTCGTTCCTGCTGCTGGCCGTGTTCGTGCCCTATGCGGTGCGTCATCTCGGACTATCGGCGACCGGTGTCGGCACGACGCTTTCGATGTACGGCGTCGGCATGGTGGTCGGTGCGCTGCTGGCGACGCGGGTAATGCGGCGGCTCGCCTTCGGCACCGTGATCGCGCTCGGACCGGTCACCGGTTTCGTCGCCGCCGGCGTGATGGCGCTGACGACGCTCGTTCCTTCGCCTGCGCTGGCGGCCCTGAGCTTCTTCCTGCTCGGGGTGGGTCCGATCCTGTGGGTGATCAGCACCACAACGCTGCGGCAATCGGTGACGCCGCCGCGGCTGTTGGGCCGGGTCTCGGCGATCAACATCATGAGCTACGGCGCGCGGCCGGTCGGCGCCGCACTCGGCGCTGCGGTCGGCGGCTTCTACGGCGCGGAGGCGTGCCTCTATCTCGCCGCCGCGATCTTCGCGGCCCAGGCGCTGGTGTTCCTGACGTCGCGGGCGGTCTCGCTGCCGCGGCAGCCAGAGATGGTCGGCGACGCGGCGAAGGCGTAGCGGACTCTACCGTCCTAGGTAGGCCGCGTGGACAAATTGTACGCCTTTGGTTTCCGGCGCTTGCGCGGCTTGTGTTTTGGCCACCTTCAGCCAGCTAACCGCGCCAATCGTCAGCGCGCTCCATGTGAGGGCGCGAAGCAGGTGTAAAATCTTGGCTTAAAACTTAGCCATTGATCTAATCTTACTGAGTCAGAAAGTCGCATTTTGGGAGCTTGGGATCCTTGATAATTTTGGGAGATTCGTTTTTCGGCATGAGGAGCTGAGATGGATCACCCAATAGCGGCTGACAGTGCATCGCGATTTGAAGCATATATTGAGGGACTTGTGAGCGTGATCGGCCATGCGGACCGTGCGCGGCCGCTGCGGGATTACTGCGTTGGCCTGATGATGCCATGCGAGCGCAAGAGCGTAGAGCCTATGGCGGCGGTGACCGCACCTGAGCGGACGGCAGCGCAGCATCAATCACTTCTGCATTTTGTTGGCGAAGGGCGCTGGTCGGACGAGAAGGTCTTGGCCAAGGTGCGCGAGATGGTCCTGCCGGAGATCTTGCGCCATGGGCAGATCGAGGCCTGGATTATCGACGACACGGGTTTCCCCAAACAGGGCCGGCATTCGATAGGGGTGGCACGGCAGTATTGTGGTCAACTCGGCAAGCAGGACAATTGTCAGGTCGCGGTGTCGCTATCGATTGCCAATCGCCACGCCAGCCTGCCGGTGGCGTATCGCCTGTATTTGCCGGAACAGTGGGCGGCGGACGATGAACGCCGGCGCAAGACAGGCGTGCCCGGGGAAATCCGCTTCAGGACCAAGCCCGAGATCGCGCTCGAGCAGATCCGTGCGGCCAGTGCAGCCGGCCTGCCGCTCGGTGTGGTGCTGATGGACGCCGGATATGGCTGCAACACGGAACTGCGCAGCAGCATCAGCGCACTGGGGTTGACCTATGTGGCCGGCATCTTGCCGAACACCACGGTATGGGCGCCAGGCATGGCGCCGTTGAATCCCAAAACCTGGTCGGGCCACGGACGGCCGCCGAAGTTGATACGGCGTGACCGCAATCATCGGCCGACCTCGGTCAAGGAGCTCGCTTTGGGCTTGCCGGCAAAAGCCTGGCGCAAGATCGCGTGGCGCGAAGGCTCGGCCGAACAGTTGTCCTCGCGCTTTGCCCGGTTGCGTATCCGTGTCGCCCATCGCGATTACAATCTTACCAAG
>JBAVEE010000331.1:0-5611 GCA_049587575.1 Bradyrhizobium sp. | reverse complement strand
GCGCACCACCGCGCCGCCGGCCGACCAGCCGGCCGACGCGCAACCGGTGCAGCAGGCCCAGCCGGCGCAGCAATCGGCTGCGCCATTCCCGGCGCCGCTGCCGGGCACGTTCCAGCGCTGATTTCGGGCTTCCCGTCTCATTGATACGCGCATCTTGCGGCGCGTTTTCCGGCAAAGTTGAGTGCGGTTTGTCGTAAGAGCGGTTTCGAGCGAAGCATGCCCCCGGACTTGATCCGGAGTACCGGTTCGCGTGATGAAGAAAACGCGTCAAAGACAAAGCCAGGGACGTCGGTTCTGATTCGATCAGAACGGATGCTCCAGAAGATGCTCTAATAGACAACCCGCGCGCATGGATCGCTTATGCCCTTTACGATCGCCATTATCGGCCGGCCTAACGTCGGAAAATCGACGCTGTTCAATCGGCTGGTCGGGCAGAAGCTTGCGCTGGTCGACGACGAGCCCGGCGTCACCCGCGACCGCCGCGAAGGCGCGGCGCGACTTGGCGATCTCGAATTCACCGTGATCGACACCGCGGGCCTCGATGAGGGCGCGAAGGGCTCGCTGACCGCGCGAATGCAGGAGCAGACCGAGGCCGCCATTGGCCTCGCCGACGCCTTGATGTTCGTGATCGACGCCCGCGCCGGGCTGACGCCGAACGATCGCGCCTTTGCCGATTTCGCGCGCCGCGCCAACAAGCCGGTGGTTCTGGTCGCCAACAAAAGCGAGGGCAAGCAGGGCGATGCCGGCGCAATGGAGTCTTACGCCCTGGGCCTGGGCGAGCCGATCCAGATCTCCGCCGAGCATGGCGAGGGCCTCAGCGATCTCTACGACGCGTTGCGCGCCTTGATGCCGGAGCCCGCGTATGAGGACGAGGAGTTCGACGATGACGACGTCATCGATCCGGATGAGGATATTTCCAAGCGCCCGATCAGGGTTGCCATCGTCGGCCGCCCGAATGCCGGCAAGTCCACGCTGATCAATCATCTGCTCGGCGAGGAGCGGCTGTTGACCAGCGCCGAGGCCGGCACCACCCGCGATTCCATCTCCGTGGAAATCAACTGGAAGGGCCGGGATTTTCGGGTGTTCGATACCGCGGGCCTGCGGCGGCGCTCGCGGATCGAGGAAAAGCTGGAGAAGCTTTCGGTGGCGGACGCGCTGCGCGCGGTGCGCTTCGCCGAAGTCGTGGTGCTGATGATGGACGCGCAGAACAAGTTCGAGGAGCAGGACCTGCGCATCGCCGACCTGATCGAGCGCGAGGGCCGCGCGCTGGTGATCGCGGTCAACAAATGGGACTTGATGGGACGTCAATCGAACCTGATTTCGGCGTTGCGCACCGACGCCGATCATCTGCTGCCGCAGGTCAAGGGCATGCCGATCGTCGCGGTGTCCGGCCTGATGGGCGAGGGCATCGACCGGCTGATGAGTGCGATCGAGGAGGCTTACGCCGTGTGGAACCGGCGGGTGCCGACGGCCTCGCTTAATCGCTGGTTCGAGCAGGCGGTGGACGCCAATCCGCCGCCCGCGGTCTCGGGCCGCCGGCTGAAGCTGAACTACATCACGCAAGCCAAGGCGCGGCCGCCGAGTTTCATCCTGTTCTGCTCGCGCGCCGACGCCGTGCCGCAATCCTATCTGCGCTATCTCGTCAACTCCTTGCGTGAATTTTTCGAACTTCCGGGCACGCCGGTGCGGATTTCGCTGCGCGAGAAGGCCAATCCATTCGCGCACAAACGCAAGCGGCCGTCGTGAGCCAACAGGCGCCGGCGGGCATGGTCGAAGTTCCCCGGCCGGCACCGCAAGTGCGCGGCGCCGCGGTGGCCTTCATCTTCGTCACGATCCTGCTCGACATGTTCGCGCTTGGCCTGATCATGCCGATCCTGCCAAAGCTCGTGGAAAGCTTCGTCGACAACGACACCGCGAGCGCGGCGCGGATCTTCGGCCTGTTCGGCACGGCGTGGGCGCTGATGCAGTTTTTATTCTCGCCGATCCTCGGCGGCCTGTCGGACCGGTTCGGGCGGCGGCCCGTAGTGCTGCTGTCGAACTTTGGGCTCGCTCTGGATTATGTCCTGATGGCGCTGGCGCCGTCCTTGATCTGGCTTTTCGTCGGGCGGGTGATTTCGGGCATCACCTCGGCGAGCGTTTCAACCGCCTTCGCCTACATCGCGGACATGACGCCGCCGGAGCGGCGCGCCGCGGTGTTCGGCAAGGTCGGCGTCGCGTTCGGCGCCGGATTCATCCTGGGCCCGGCGATCGGCGGCCTGCTCGGCGGCATCGATCCGCGGCTGCCGTTCTGGGCGGCGGCGGCCCTGAGCTTTGCCAATACGCTCTACGGCCTGCTGATCCTTCCCGAGTCACTGCCGCGCGATCGCCGCTCTCCGTTCCGCTGGAAAAGCGCAAATCCGCTTGGCGCGCTGCATTTGCTGCGCTCCGACCGGGTCCTCGCCGGCCTGTCGGTTGTGAATTTCGTTGCCCAGCTCGCCCACGTGGTTCTGCCCTCCACCTTCGTGCTCTACGCGACCTACCGGTATGGCTGGGATGCGACCACCGTCGGGCTGACGCTGGCGATGGTCGGGGTCTGCGCGATGGCCGTGCAAGGCGCGGCAATCGGGCCGATCGTCCGGCGTTTCGGCGAACGCCGGGCGCTATTGTTCGGACTTGGCTGCGGCGCCATCGGCTTTCTGATTTTCGGCGCGGCGCCGAGCGGCCCGCTGTTCTGGCTCGGCATTCCCGTGATGGCGTTGTGGGGGGTGTCGGGGGCGGCGTTGCAGGCGCTCACGACAGGCCTGGTCGCGCCGGACCAACAGGGTCGGTTGCAGGGCGCCACGGCCAGCGTGCAAAGCGTGTCCCAGCTGCTGGGACCGTTTCTGTTTACATTGATATTCGCCTATTTCATCGGTGCGCAGGCGCCGGTGAAATTGCCGGGCGCGCCGTTCCTGCTGGCGTCGGTGCTGTTGTTGCTGGCGCTGGCGATCGCCGTGCGCACGCTGGCCGGCGACCGCAGGGCGCCGCGCTCAACGTAACGCATCCGAGGTCAGGCGGAATTTCTGGATGCGTTTTCCGTTGTCGACCTCGGCAGTGTAGACGTTGCCTTTGGCGTCGACCGCCATGGCATGGACCCAGTGAAACTGCCCGGCGTTGCGGCCGCTTCGTCCGAAGCTGCCGACGACGGTGCCGTCCTGGCGGTTGATGATCCGGATCTCGTTGTTTTCGCCGTCGGCGCTCAGGAGATAGCTCTGCTTCGGATCGGGCCAGATCGCGAGATCCCACACCGCGCCGTTGCCGAGCGTGTTCTTCTCGTAGAACCATTCCTTCACGAAGCTGCCGTCCTTCCGGAACACCTGGATGCGGTTGTTGATGCGGTCGCAAACATAGACCAGCCCGTCATGGGCGATCTTCACGCAATGCACGGGATTGGCGAATTGCTGCGCGACCGGAGCCTTGGGATCGTAGGGCGGCTGCTTGTCGTCGTTCGGCGGATTGCCATAGGCGCCCCAGTGCCGCTTGTAGGCGCCTGACGTGGCGTCGAACACGATGACGCGATGGTTGCCGTAACCGTCGGCGACATAGATTTCGTTGGCATCCTTGTCGATGGCGGTTTCGGCGGGTTTGCCGAGCTGGGTGGTGTCGTTGCTTCCCTTGCTCGGCGCGATCCTGCCGATCTGCATCACGAACTTGCCGTCGAGAGTGAATTTCAAAATGGCGTTATCGTTTTCGGCGTTGCCGCCGACCCAGACGAAACCGCGCTCGTCGACCTCGATGCCGTGTTCGCGCCCGACCCATTCATAGCCTTCGCCGGGTCCGCCCCAGGCGCGCAGCAGATTGCCGTCGGTGTCGAACTCCAGCACCGGCGGCGCCGGAACGCAGCACTTCGAGCGCGGCGGGGTCAACGCCGCGCCCTTTTCGTCATCGGTCAGCGAGCGCGGGCGATGGATAAGCCAGATATGTCCCTGTGAATCGACGGTGATGCCGCCGACCTGGCCGAGGATCCAGTTGTTCGGCAGCGGCTTGGGCCAGGACGCGTCAACGGCAAAGGTCGGAATTTCGCCGGCGCGCGCCAGCCGCGGCGCGCCGGTCAGGATGGCAGCGGCGATACAGACGGCGGCGATTGTGGAACGAGCCGCGATACGCCACAAATAGCCTCGGCCCTGGATCGGCATCATGGAGTTCTCCCCCTGGATTTTCTTGTTATTATTGAGTGCGGGGCAGTCAATCGCGGGGGAGCGAGGGAGTCAACGGTTTGACGCCGTCATGCGAGCCAACGGATCGTGCGAATGCACGCCCGATGACAGGCTTTCCATAAATCTCGATCGGAGACAGATGGATTGCCTCGTCGCGTCGCTTCTTAACGCCGGTCCCAACTCGCAATGACGTTGGGGGAGCGTCACGCCGGCGCGCGAAAGCTCATCAGCGTGCGGGTCGGATAATCGTAGAACTTGCCGGTTTCGGTCCACGACGGCAGGCACATCGGCAAGATGAATTCCGCAGCCTGCTCCGGCGTATCCAGCGTCAGCGGATCCTCGCCGGGGAAGACGGTGGCGCGCATGCGCGTGCGGATCGGGCCCGGGCTGAACAGGTTGACGCGAAGCGGCGTCGATGCGGTTTCGTTGGCCCACACCCGCGCCAGCGCTTCAAGGGCCGCCTTGGAAGCGGCGTAAGGGCCGAGATAGGCCAGCGCCTTGTTGGCCGCCGCCGAGGTGATGAACACCGCGCGGCCGGCGTCGGATTTTTTCAGCAGCGGCTCCATGCAGCGGATCAACTGGAAATTGGCCGACACGTTGATCGCCATCACGTCGTTCCACGGCTTCATCTCGATATGGCCGAGCGGCGAGGAGGGACCTGCTGTGCCGGCATTGCCGACGAGGATATCGAGCTTGCCATGACGTTCATGCAGCGCCGCGCCGAGCCTTGCGATGCCGTCGGAATCTGTGAGGTTGAGCGGCACCAGAGTGGCGCTGCCGCCGTCTTTTCGGATTTCGTCGTCGAGTTCCTCCAGCCCTCCCTGCGTACGCGCTACCGCAACCACATGCGCGCCAGCTCTGGCGAGCGCGCGCGCGGTGGCATAGCCGATGCCGCGCGAGGCGCCGGTGACAAGAGCGATACGGGAGGCGAGGGGAGGGGTCATGGAAACAGCTTTCTTCGTCACGCCCGGGCCTGTCCCGGGCATCCACGTCTTGCTTGCGGTGAGGGTTTTATAGACGTGGATGGCCGGGACAAGCCCGGCCATGACGAAAAGGGAAGCGTCCCAACGTAGTCATTCCGGGTTCGCGCGCTTCACGCGCGCCGCAGAATGACGCTCCGCGTCAGCTCGCTTCCGCCAGCAAGGACAGTTGCCGCGGCTGCGGTTCGACCTGGGTCTGATCGGTGAGGTGGGTCGGATAGGCGCCGGTGAAGCAATGGTCGGAGAATTTCGGATTGGCGGGATCGCGGCCGGGCTCGCCCATGGCGCGGTACATGCCGTCGATTGTCAGGAAGGCGAGAGAATCGGCGCCGATGATTTCGCGCATCTCCTCAAGGTTATGCGTCGCGGCCAGCAAACCCCCATGATCCGGCAGGTCGATGCCGTAATAATCCGGATGAATGATCGGCGGCGAAGCGAGCCGGAAGTGGACTTCGC
>JBAVEE010000330.1:0-2993 GCA_049587575.1 Bradyrhizobium sp. | reverse complement strand
GAATCAACCACTATCAACTCTTCGCATCGGCCTTTGTTCCAGGCGGCACGCCACATTCTCACGTCAACCGGGGCAACCTGACGACTTGAAGCCGACAGCATGCCGCCGGCAAATCTCGTCGAATCCCATTATCGGCGTCAATGGCCGGAGGTGCCCTTGGCGGCAGTGTTGTTAAGGACAATCAGGCCGTCGACGGCAACGCCGACCCGGGCATTGACGAGGAACGGGTTGACGTCGATGGAGGCGATCCGGCTTCCCGCGTCGGCCATCAGGTTGGACAGGCCGACGAGCGCCTTCACGACGGATGCTTCGTGCAGCGCGGGCTTGCCGCGATAACCCCTGAGCTTAACGCCGGCCTTGGTACGGCCGATCAGCTCCCTGGCCTCGGCCGCATCAAGCGGCGCGCCAGCCAGCGCGACATCCTTCATCAACTCGATATCGACTCCGCCGGTTCCGAACAGTACGACCGGACCCATCTCGGCATCGAGCGCGGCGCCGACCACGAGCTCAATCTCGGCCTTGACCTGTTGTGCAATCAGAATGCCTTCGAGCTTCGGCTTGTTCTTCAGCTTCTTCACCCGCGCGGTGATATCGTTGAATGCCTTCCTGACGTCGGCGACACTGTTGATGTCCAGCACCACGCCGCCGATGTCGGATTTGTGCAGAATCTCCCCGCTGACAACCTTGGCGACAACGGGAAAGCCGATCTTCCGGGCTATCCTCACGGCGTCGGCCGCGGTCTGCGCGACCCCTTCTCTCGACACCGGGATGCCGTAGGCCCTCAGCAGCTTCTTTGAATCGACCTCGTCGAGCGCCGGCCCTTTGGCGCTCTTGAGCGTCCGCTCCAGCGTTGCGCGCGCCGAAACACTGGAGCTCGACACGATGTCCGGCACTTCCTTGCGCAGCGAGGCATATTCGATCAACGCCTTGATCGCGCCCACCGCCCGGTCGAGCCCTTGCATCACGGCGATATGCGGCAGCGACTTGCGCAACCCCTTGGTGAACTCGGTGAACCCGATCGACATCGCCGAGATGTAGATAACCGGCTTGCTGGCGACCGAGGCCATTTCGTTGACGATGCGCAAGTTCCGTTCCCGCAATTCATGCGGCGCCTTCGGCAATTCAGAGTCGATGATGACGATGTCGGTGTCCGGATCGTCGATCATGATCTTGATCGACTGCATGTAGACGGAAGGGTCGACCACGGCCGCGAACCCGGCATCGAGCGGATTGCCGACGATAGAGCCAGGCCCGAGCATTTTCGCGAGTTTGCCGCTGGCGCTCTGGCTCAGTTGAGCGAAATTGAGACCTGCCGAGGAGAAGGCGTCGATCAGCAGCCCGCGCTTGCCGCCCGACAAGGTCACGGCAGCAAGCCGCGCACCCTTCGGCAGATCGGCATGGACAAAGCATTCGGTGGTTTCGACCAATTCGTCCAGTCCGCGCGCGCGGATCACACCTTCACGGGTCGAGATGGCGTCGAAGGTCTCGATCGAACCGGCGAGCGCGCCGGTATGCGCCATCGCGGCGGCGCGGCCACCTTCGGACGCTCCGAGCTTGAGCGCGATCACCGGCTTGCCGGCCGCGCGAGCGGCCTTGCAGGCGTCGCGGAAGACCTTGGTATTGCGCACGCCTTCGAGATAGACCACGATCACGCGGATCGAGGGATCGGCCGCGAAATAGGTCATCAAGTCAGGCGTCTCGAGTCCGGCCTCGTTTCCGGTCGTGACCATGTAGCCGACCCCGACGCCGCGATCTTCCAGCGCCTGACGGATCGCCATCACGATCGCGCCGGATTGCCCGGCGATCGCCACCGGACCGGCCTCCATCGTGACCACGCGGTCGTCGATGTTGGTGAACAGCTTTTCACCGGCGCTCAGATTGCCAAGACAGTTCGGGCCGGTGACGGCGAGGCCGGTTTCCCGGATCGCCTGTTGCAGATCGGCGGCAAGCCTCTGGCTTTCGTCGTCCTGCAATTCGCTGAAGCCGGAGGTCACGATCGTCGCCGATCGGGCTCCGGCGGCCGCAGCATCCCGGATCACCTGAACCGCGAAACGGGCCGGCACCAGCACGAGCACGTGATCGGGCTTGTCCGGCAGGCTGGCAAAATTCTTGTAGCAGGGGACGCCCCAGATCGTTTCGCGTTTGTTGTTGAGCGGGTAGAGCCCGCCTTCGAACTTGTATTGATTCAGGTTGTTCCAGATGCGCTCGGCGTAGTTACCCGGCTTGTCGGTCGCACCGACCAGCACGATATTGCGCGGGTGCAGCATGGCATGAATGCTTTTGACGATGCTGCTTGCATGGGATGAGGGCGACCATTTACCAGTCGGCGTGTTGCTTGACCGAGCTTCCATAGGCGTAACCGCTCCCCTTTGTTTGTTGCCCGGAATAGAGGGTCCATGGGGATCGCGCTCTCCGGGATTTTTCATTTCTTATTGATAGTTGAGGAGGGTGGCAACTCGCGCAGCCGGAGGATGCTTGCAGACCCCTTCGCTCACCAGGCCGGTCTCGGGCGCGAGGGAGAAGCGATGCCGGCAAGCAAGACGGCGAGAATGCCGGTGAGAAAGATGCCGTCGAACGTTCCCGCGCCGCCAATCGATGCCACCGGAGCGCCAAGCCCACCGATCTTGTCGAGATTGAGAAGATCGGCGCCGATCAGCGTTCCCATCGAGCCGCCGATATAGGCAAGCGGCGCTGCGTATTCGCGGGACAGAATGAATGCAAGGATTGCCGTGGTCACTACCGGCGCAAAGACCGGCACGGCGATGCCGAGTCCGTGCACCGGGGTGGCCATGGAATGGATGATGAAAGCGACGGCGATGATCGCGATCGCCGACTTGAGCCATAGCTGATATCGGATCACGAGATAGGTCGACATGATCGTCGGTATCACCGCGCCGCCGACATTGACGGCGAGAACCGTGCCAGGCCATGAACTCACGAGCGGCACGACATATTGCATGCCGAAGAAATCCACGATCTGCCCCGATCTGACC
>JBAVEE010000329.1:0-1945 GCA_049587575.1 Bradyrhizobium sp. | reverse complement strand
GGCGAGATCTTGCCGGGATGTCGGCGGTGAGGATCGCCGAAATGGGGCTGATCCGGACCTTCCAGTCGGCGCGGGTGTTTCCCGGCATGACCGCGATCGAAAACGTGATGGTCGGCGGGCACCGGCTTGCTTCACACTCCGGCGCGAGTGAGATGCTCTGGCTGCCCGCCGCGCGAAACGAGGAGCAGGGCATGCTCCGCCGCGCCGAACAGATGCTGGAACTGGTTGGGCTGGCGCCATTCAAGGACACCCAGGCTACCGAACTGCCGATGGGCGCCCAGAAGCTGCTCGAAGTGGTTCGCGCACTGATGGCGCAGCCAAAACTTCTGTGCCTCGACGAGCCGGCGGCAGGGTTGAACGACACCGAGACGCAGGAATTGGCTAATTTGCTTCGCGCGATCAGAACGCTTGGAATTTCGGTGCTGATCGTGGAGCACAACATGTCGCTGGTGATGAATGTGGCGGATCAGGTCATCGTCCTCGATTCCGGAGCCATCATCGCCAGCGGAACGCCGGCGGAGATCCAGCAGACCAGCCGCGTGATCGAGGCCTATCTGGGACGCGAGGACCATGCCGCTTCTTGAACTCAAATCCGTCTCGGTCGGATACGGCCGCAATCGCGTGTTGCAGAACGTCAATTTGACGCTGGAGCGCGGGGAGATCGTGACCCTGCTGGGCGCCAACGGCGCCGGAAAATCGACATTGGCGAAGTCGATATCCGGGCTTCTGCGCACCGAGACCGGGACGATTTTGCTGGATGGCGAGCCGTTAGAATCCCTGCCTCCGGCCGAGCGCTTGCGCCGCGGAATAGCCCACGTCCCGGAGGGCAGGCAGGTTTTCGCGGGCATGACGGTTGCCGAGAATCTCGATCTCGGCGCCTACGCCTCGCCCGAACTGGATCACTCCGAGCGGCTTGCGTATGTTTGGAAGCTGTTTCCCGTGCTGCGCGAGCGGATGAAGGATTTGGCCGGAAATTTCTCGGGGGGGCAACAGCAGATGTTGGCCATCGCCCGAGGTCTGATGTCGAAGCCGAAGATCCTGCTGCTCGACGAGCCCTCGTTGGGGGTCGCACCGCTTCTCGTCAGCGAAATATTCCGCCTTATCGTGAGCTTGCGGGCCCAGGGGATCACCATTCTGCTCGCCGAGCAGAATGCGCGCCAGGCGTTGTCGATTGCCGATCGAGGGTATGTCTTCGAAAACGGAAAGATCACGCTTTCGGGGTCGTCCAGCGATTTGCTGAACTCGCCTGACATCGCGGAGCGCTATCTTGGAATGGGAAGCGCCACCGAAGTGTCGGGAGCCGCGAGCGCCGCGCTCGCCGGCAAGCTCCGGACTGTCTTGTTTCCCGTCTCCACGGAAACCGGCCGTGGGTAACCGAGGATAAATGATGGCACTTATCCGCATCGAACCCAGGAAAGACCCTTCGGCCGAACTCTATTATGTGGAGATTTTTCACCCCGCCGACTCCGCCCAGCCGTTCGTGACGACCGAGCCGCGCTACAAGACCGCGGCCGCCGCCGAGAACGACATCATTGCCATCATCGCGTCGCGTGCCAACAACCCGCCGTCCGGGCGCTGAAGCGCGACGCCGGTTCAAATCTGATGGTGCAGGTCGATTTCGCGTCCACTATCAGCGGACGCCAGAATGGCGAGGCAAATCTCGAGCGTGGCCAGCCCCCATTCACCGGAATGAAGCGGCGGCCGTCCCAGAACCGCGGCGTCGTATAGCTCGTTGACAACCTCCGCGCGGGGAATCTTCGGCCTCGGCAGTTCCTCGACGTGGCGGGCTTCATCGCCATAGACAACGACAGCCCGGGGCATTGGTCGAAGATCGGCCCGCTCGCAACTCACGACAACCAGTCCGAAATGGTTATGGGCGACATCGGCGCCGACGCGGAAGGCGTCGCTGCCTGCCGGCCCGTAGGCGCGCCGGTTCTTCATTTCA
>JBAVEE010000328.1:0-6608 GCA_049587575.1 Bradyrhizobium sp. | reverse complement strand
GACCGTGACAGAAGCCATCATCCGGAGTCTCGCCTGTTTCGTCATTGCGGGGAGCGCAGCGACGAAACGATCCATGCTTGCTTTTCGTTGCGCGATGGATTGCCTCGCTTCGCTCGCGATGACGGGTGATCAGGGTGACGCCTCGGTCGTGGAGCTACGCTGGTGACAACCGAAACCATCATCCAGAGTCTCGCCAGCGGCCTGTTGATGGGGCTGCTGTACGGCCTGATCGCCGCTGGATTGGCGCTGATCTTCGGGCTGATGGATGTGGTGAATTTCGCCCACGGCGAATTCCTCATGATCGCGATGTACGTGACGTTCTTCTTGTTCGCGTTCCTCGCCATCGATCCATTGCTGGCGGCGCCGCTGGTCGCGGCCGCGCTGTTCGTATTCGGCGCGGTGGTTTACCTGCTGGTCGTGCGCTTTGCGGTCAGGGCGAAAGCCAACGCCGGGATGGTGCAGATCTTTTCGACCTTCGGGCTGGCCATCGTCATGCGCGGGCTGGCGCAGTTCTTCTTCACGCCCGATTATCGCAGTGTCACGCACTCATGGCTTGGCGGCAAGACCGTCTCGATCGGCGGCATCTTCCTGCCGGTGCCGCAATTGTTCGGCGCGCTGGTGTCGATCGCAGCGTTCGGCGCATTGTATTTTTTCATCAACCGTACCGATTTCGGCCGCGCTCTTGAGGCGACCCGCGAGGACGCAGGCGCCGTGGCGCTGGTCGGCATCGACAAGAACAGGGTGTTCGCGCTGGGCTGGGGCCTCGGCGCCGCGCTGGTGGGCCTGGCCGGCGCCATCATGGCGATGTTCTTCTACATCTATCCCGACGTCGGCGCGTCGTTTGCGCTGATCGCCTATGTCACGGTGGCGCTCGGCGGCTTCGGCAGCGTGTTCGGCGCCTTTGCCGGCGGCATCATCGTCGGTCTCGTGGAGGCTTCCACGGCGCTGATCCTGCCGCCCTCGCTGAAATCGGTCGGCATCTATGCGGTCTACCTGCTCGTGGTCTTTGTCCGGCCGCGCGGCCTGTTCGGGTCGATCTGATGGATACGAGTTTCGCCCAGCGCCGCCGCCGCGATTTGATCGTCGCCGCCTGTCTTGCGGCGGTCGCAGCCCTGGTGCCGCTGTTTGTGAAAGACGTCTACGTCCAGAACATCATGGTTCTGACGCTGATGTACGCGGCGCTGTCGCAGAGCTGGAACATTCTGTCCGGCTATTGCGGGCAGATATCGCTCGGCCACGCGCTGTATTTCGGGCTCGGCGCCTACACCACAGCACTTCTGTTCACCAAATTCGGCGTGCTGCCGTGGTTCGGCATGCTCGGCGGCGGCCTGATATCGGCCGCCATCGCCATGGCGCTCGGCTATCCCTGCTTCCGGCTGCGCGGGCATTACTTCGTCATCGCCACCATCGTCATTGCCGAGACCGCGCTGTTGCTGTTCCAGAACTGGGACTGGGCCGGTGCCGCGCTCGGCATCGATATCCCGGTGCGCAGCGACAGTTGGCTCAAGTTCCAGTTCACCCGCAGCAAGCTGCCCTATTTTTATTTCGCGCTGGCGCTCGCCTGTGTTGCCTGGCTCGTGACCTGGTGGCTCGAGGATTCCAAGTGGGGCTACTGGTGGCGGGCGGTCAAGGACAACCCGGATGCGGCCGAAAGCCTGGGCGTGGTCGTGTTCAATTCCAAGATGGGGGCCGCGGCGGTCTCGGCGTTCCTCACCGCGGTCGGCGGCAGTTTTTACGCGCAGTTCGTCTCCTATATCGATCCGGAAAGCGTCATGGGCTTCCAGTTTTCGCTGTTGATGGCGCTGCCCGCGGTGCTCGGCGGCATCGGCACCTTGTGGGGGCCGGTGCTCGGCGCCGTCATTCTGATCCCGCTCACCGAACTCACGCGCTCCTTCATCGGCGGCTCCGGCCGCGGCGTCGACCTGATCGTCTACGGCACCCTGATCGTGCTGATCTCGTTGGCGCGCCCCGAGGGGCTGGTCGGGCTGTTCTCGGGCCGACGCAAGGAAGCCGCCCGATGACCGCGCTTCTGGAAATCAAAGGCGTCTGGCAGCGTTTCGGCGGCCTGATCGCCAACAGCGACATCTCGATATCGGTCGGACGCGGCGAGATCGTCGGCCTCATCGGCCCCAACGGCGCCGGCAAGTCGACACTGTTCAATCTGATCGCCGGCGTATTGCCGCCGACGCAAGGCTCGATCCTGTTCGACGGCGAGGATGTCACCGCGCTGCCGGCGGCCGAACGCTGCCAGCGCGGCGTCGGTCGCACCTTCCAGGTCGTCAAAAGCTTCGAGACCATGACCGTCATCGACAACGTCATCGTCGGCGCGCTGATCCGCGCCACGCACATGCGCGAGGCGCGCCGCAAGGCCCACGAGGTGCTGGAATTCTGCGGGCTGGCCGGCCGCGCCGACGTGCTCGCGAGCCAGTTGATCCCGTCGGAGAAACGTCGCCTCGAAGTTGCGCGTGCGCTGGCTACCGAACCGAAACTGCTGCTGCTCGATGAGGTGCTGACGGGGCTGACGCCGATCGAAGCGCAAACCGGCGTCGAACTGGTGCGAAAGGTGCGCGCCACCGGCGTTACCGTATTGATGGTCGAGCACGTCATGGAGATCGTGATGCCGCTGGTCGACCGCGCCATCGTGCTCGATCTCGGCAAGGTGCTGATCGAGGGCAAACCCGCCGACATCGTTCGCGACCCGAAAGTCATCTCGGCCTACCTTGGGGATCGTCATGCTGTCGGTGCATGAAGTCACCACCGCCTATCAGGGGCTGGTCGCGATCTCGGCGGTGTCGATCGAGGTCGCCAAGGGCGAGATCGTCTGCGTCGCCGGCGCCAATGGCGCCGGAAAATCGACGTTGTTGAAATCCATCGCCGGCGCCGAACGGCCGCGTTCGGGCAGCGTCACCTTCGATGGCGCGCGCGTCGACGGTATGGCGCAGCACATGATCGCCGCGCGCGGCATCGCCTATGTACCGGAAAACCGCCGGTTGTTTCCGCGCCTATCCGTACGCGACAATCTGCGGCTCGGCAGTTACCTCTATCGCAGCGAGAGCAATCGCGACGAACCGCTGGCGCTGGTGTTCGAGCTGTTTCCGCGGCTTTCCGAGCGGCTGGACCAGCGCGCCGAGACGCTTTCCGGCGGCGAGCAGCAGATGCTGGCGATCGGGCGCGCGCTGATGACGCGGCCGCGGCTGCTGATGCTGGACGAGCCGTCGCAGGGCATCATGCCGAAACTGGTCGACGAGATCTTTCAGGCGGTCAAGCGCATCCGCGACGCCGGGATGACCGTGCTGATCGTCGAGCAGCGCATTGCCGAATGCCTCGACATCGCCGACCGCGCCTACATCCTGCAGACCGGCCGACTGCAGATGCAGGGCACCGCGGAGGAGATCAAGGGCAATCCCGACGTGCGCAAGGCGTATCTGGGGCTGTAGGCGGTAGGCGCAAGTCGTCATTGCGAGGAGCGCAGCGACGAAGCAATCCATCTTTCTTGGCGTGGTGATATGGATTGCTTGGCTTCGCTCGCAATGACGTGGCGGTGGTGCGTTCCGGAGTTCTCCGTCATGCCCGGCCATGACGTGCATAGGCTAATCGTGCTCGTGCTCCGGCGGCACCACCCCAAACACCTTCACCAAATCCGCCACCTGCGCCGGCGTCAGATACCGTGGGTTGAGGCCGCGCAGCAGCAGGTAGAGTTTTGCGGTCTCTTCCAGCTCCTCGATCGCGAACACAGCGCCTTCCAGCGTTTCGCCCGAAACCACCGGGCCGTGATTGGCGAGCAGCACGGAGGCGTATTTTCCGGCGAGACCCTTGATGGCGTCGGCGACGGCCGGATCGCCCGGCCGGTAATACGGCACGAGCGCGGTGGCGCCGCATTTCATCAGGTAATACGCCGTCATCGGCGGCAGCGCCGCGCGGGGATCGATCTCCGGCAGCATCGACAGCGCCACCGAATGGGTCGAATGCAGGTGCACAACCGCGCGGGCGGGCTTGCGGGTCTGGTACAGTGCGGTATGCAGCGGCACTTCCTTGGTCGGGGCATCGCCGGAGATGAGCCGGCCATCGGTGTCAAGCCGTGACAGCCGGGCCGGGTCGAGCGAGCCGAGCGAGGCATTGGTCGGCGTGACCAGCCAGCCGCCGTCGTAGAGTTTCGCGCTGATATTGCCGGAGGAGCCCGGCGTCAGCCCGCGCTCGAACAAGGAGCGGCCCAGGCGGCAGATTTCCTCGCGCAACTTCGTTTCGGTCATAATAGTATCTCGGCAGCCCCTTGCCGCCTTGTCTCACGCTTTGGCAGCGCGGCCAAGCCGTGATACCCAAAGCCAAAGCCGCAGCCGGATGGCGGTTTCAAGAAAGTTCGAGGGACCGCCGCATGTCTGAAGTTGAAAAACCACGTATCGCCGTCATTGGGCTCGGCTCGATGGGCTTTGGCATGGCGACCTCGCTGCGGCGCGCGGGTTTTGCCGTCACCGGCTGCGATGTATCGGCGGATGCGGTTTCGCGTTTTGTCGCTGACGGGGGAGCGGGCGCCAAGACGCCGGCGGAAGCCGCAAGGCAGGCCGATGTCGTCGTCAGCGTGGTCGTCAATGCCGCCCAGACCGAAGCCATTCTTTTCGGCAGGGATGGGGTTGCCGAAACCCTGCCCAAGGATGCGGTGTTCGTCTCGTCGGCGACCATGGACCCGGATATCGCGCGGCGGCTCGCCAGCCAATTGGAGGCGACGGGCCGGCATTACCTCGACGCACCGATCTCCGGGGGCGCACAGCGCGCGGCGCAGGGCGAACTGACGGTTCTCGCCTCCGGCAGTCCCGCCGCTTTCGCCAGGGCGCGGCCCGCGCTCGATGCGATGGCGGCAAAGCTCTATGAGCTCGGCGATGCCGCGGGCCAGGGCGCCGCGTTCAAGATGATCAACCAGTTGCTGGCGGGCGTGCATATTGCCGCTGCCTCCGAGGCCATCGCCTTCGCCGCCAGGCAGGGACTGGATATCCGGAAAGTGTACGAAGTGATCACGGCGTCGGCCGGCAATTCCTGGATGTTCGAAAACCGGATGCCCCACGTGCTCGATGGCGACTATGCGCCGCGCAGCGCGGTGGAAATTTTTGTCAAGGATTTGGGCATCGTCCAGGATATGGCGCGCTCGGCGAAATTTCCGGTGCCGGTGGCGGCCGCCGCGCTGCAGATGTTCCTGATGACGGCGGCGTCCGGCATGGGCCGGGATGATGATGCCTCGGTAGCGCGGATGTATGCCCGCGTCACCGGTACGCATCTGCCCGGCGAGCCGAAATAGCCATCAACGAAAAAGAGGACAGCCGATGCCCCGTTTCGCCGCCAATCTCACCATGATGTTCAATGAAGTGCCGTTTCTCGACCGTTTTGAAGCGGCGGCGAAAGCAGGTTTTACCGCAGTCGAGTTTCTGTTTCCCTACGATTATCCGGCTGAGGAGATCGGCAAGCGCCTGCGCGCCAACGGCCTGACGCAAGCGCTGTTCAACCTGCCACCCGGCAATTGGGATGCCGGCGAAAAGGGCTTTGCGGCGCTGCCGGACCGATTTGCCGACCTGCAGCAGAGCCTGCGCACCGCGCTGCCTTACGCTCAGGCCACCTCCGTCAAGCGGGTGCATCTGATGGCGGGAATGGCGAACCGCAGCGATCGACAAGCGGTGGAGGCGTTCTACAAATCCGTGGCGTGGGCGGCGGAGTTTTTCGCAGCCCACGGCCTCGACGTCGTGATCGAGCCGATCAATCCGCGCAACGTGCCCGGATACTTTCTCAACGATTTCCTGTTCGCGCGCGACCTGATCAATGAATTGAAAATTCCGAACCTGAAGCTGCAGTTCGATATTTATCACTGTCAAATCATCCATGGCGACGTGACCATGCGGCTGCGCGAGATGATGCCGATCATCGGTCACGTCCAGATCGCCAGCATTCCGTCGCGCAACGAGCCCGACGGCGAGGAGTTGAATTATCCGTTTGTCTTCGCCGAGCTCGACCGGCTCGGCTATGGCGGCTTTGTCGGCTGCGAATATAATCCGCGGGGCAAGACCACCGACGGCCTCGGCTGGTTCAAGCCTTACGCCGGAGTAAAGCCGTGACGCTGGCCGGAAAATTGTTTCTTGGCTGCATCGCCGACGATTACACCGGCGCGTCCGATCTCGCCAACACGCTGACCCGCTGCGGTCTGCGCACCGTGCAGACCATCGGCGTTCCCGCAGACGCGCTCACGCTGCCCGAGGTCGATGCCGTGGTGGTGTCGCTGAAAAGTCGGTCGATCGAAGCGGATCTCGCGGTGTCGCGCTCGCGCGCCGCCGACAAATGGCTACGCGGGCGGGGCGCCGATCATGTGCTGTTCAAGATTTGCTCGACCTTCGACTCCACCGACGCCGGCAATATCGGTCCGGTCATGGACGCCTTGCGCGCCGATTCCGGCGACGCCATTGTACTGGTGACGCCGGCGTTTCCCGAGACCGGCCGCACGGTCTACCAGGGCAATCTGTTCGTCGGCTCGGTGCCGCTGAATGAAAGCCCGCTGAGAGATCACCCGCTCAATCCGATGCATGATTCCAATCTGGTGCGGGTGCTGGCGCGCCAGAGCAAGACCAGGGTCG
>JBAVEE010000327.1:0-6219 GCA_049587575.1 Bradyrhizobium sp. | reverse complement strand
GGCTACTCTACTTCCTGCGCCCGGCCATCTCGAAAATTGCGCCCGGATTATTGTCGTCAAAACGCAGATCGAAGTCGTGAAGATTGGCGATGGCCGAAGCAATGCTCAGGCCAAGACCGCTGCCGGGAACGCGATGACCGCTCGCGGTCCGGTAAAACCGCTGGAATATCTTGTCCCGTTCCCCCGGCTCGACGCCGATTCCGTTGTCGCGCACGCGGATGACCGGACGGCCGTCCTCCTGGGCCACCGACACGCTCACGGTACCGTGCTCGGGGGTAAACTTGATCGCGTTGCCGATCAGGTTCGACACCGCCTCACGCATCAGATCGCCGTCGCCGAGAATCTTTACGGGGGACTGGATCTCCAGCGTCATCTTGATCGACTTCGAGGTCGCCAGCGGCTCGTAGAATTCGAAAAGATCGGCGCAGATCGCCGACAGATCGATGGTTTGGAATTTGCTCGATTTCGGACCGTATTCGACCTCGGCGAGGCGAAGCAGCGCCGCGACCGTCAGCATCGCCTTGTCGATGTGGGCGAGGGCCTGCCTTGCCGCCCCGCGCAACTGCTCGTCGTCGGAGCTTTCCAGGCCGCGCTCGAGCTGCGCACGCACGACGGCAAGCGGGCTGCGCAGGTCATGAGCGATATTGTCGCTGACGCCTTTGATCTGCACCAGCAAGCGCATGATTTCGTCGAGCATCAGGTTGACGTCGCGGGAGATCTTGTCGATCGCGTCATGCCGGGAGCGGACCGGCAGACGCAGTTGCGTGTCGCCCTTCATGATTTTGACGATCGTGTCGTGAATGTCCGTCAGGCGGCGCGACGCGCGCCGCGCGAAGAACGCTCCGATCGCCAGCGCCAGCAGCAGCATGGGCGCAAGCCCGGTGGCCAGCGCCCTCTGTACGATCCGGCGAAAGGCAAGGGTTTCGAGCAGGCTTCGGCCGAGCAGCATGATGCTGCCGTCCGGGCGCGCACGCGCCACGAAGACCGCCGGCTCCAGGCGATTGTCGCCGCCGGGCACACGCGACGCATCGACATAGTGAGACTTTCCATCAAGTGCGATCGCCGGCATCTCGTCGATATTTCCGAACATGACCTTGCGGTCCTTGTCGAAAAGCGCGGCATAGTCCAGTCGCCGCAAGTCATGCGTCAGCCGCACGTCGAACGCGTATCTCAATTCGGCGACGGAAAGATTGACGCTCTTGGCGGCTTCGTCTTCCAGAATGAGACGGTTTCTGGCTTCGTTCGCCGCTCCGATCTGGAAGTACACCAGGCCGAAGACGGCCGTGGTCGCCACGGTCGTCGCGAAGACGAAGGCGAGCGCGAGGCGCACCGCCGACGATCTGAAGAATTCAAGCATTGGCGTTCAGCATGAATCCCGCTCCGCGGATATTCACGATCAGCGAAGAGGCGCCCCGCGGATCGATCTTCTTCCGCAGGTTGCTGATGTGGACGTCGACGACATTGGTCTCGAGCGAAAAGTGGTATTGCCACACTTCCTCGAGCAGCATCGCCCGCGTGATCACCTGGCCGGGGTGGCGCAGAAAGTATTCCAGCAACTTGAACTCGCGCGGCAGCAGATCGATTTTGGTGTCGCCGCGATGCACCGTCTGTTCGATCAGGTCCATTTCGAGATCGCCGACGCGCAGCTTCGTGGTCCGCACGTCGTCGAGGCGGCGCATCAAGGCTTCGACCCGCGCGACAAGTTCGACCATTGCGAAGGGTTTCGTGAGATAGTCGTCCCCTCCCGCCTTCAGGCCGAGAACCCTCTCATCGACGGAAGCCAACGCCGAGATCACCAGAACGGGGACCTTGACGGCCTCCTTGCGTAGGGCTTCCAGGGTCTTCAGGCTGTCTTCGCCGAACACGATCCGGTCCATGATCATCATCGCGGCATCGCCGACACGCGCGGCATCCGCCGCCTCCGCGATGGAAGCCGTGCGCACGAGATAGCCCAGCCGCTCGAGTTCGATTTTGATCTCGTTGGCCAATTCCGCCTCGTCCTCGACGAGAAGGATGGTCTGGGCACGGGTCGAGGCCTTCTTGGTCAACGACTTTCTCCCTTCCTCGCGCTCAGGGCATGAGCCCGGGCGGTGGAGGAGGCGGCGGCGGATGCGGCGGATCCTGGGTCAGACGCTTGACGGCGGCAACCACTGCGGGGTCCGGACGCCGGACCGGCGGAATGATTTCGTCGGGCGGCCAGCCGCCGCCGAGCGCCTTATAAAGTGCAACGAAGCTGTCGCCTGCAAGCCGGATCACCTCGGCACGCTGCTGTTCCAAAGCGAATTGCTGCCGTTCGGCATCGAGAACGTTGAGGAAGTCGGTCAGACCCCGGTCGTAGCGCTCGGTCGCCACCTTTGTCGCCTGCCGCGCCGCCTCGATCGCGAGATCGAGGCTGTGCAGGCTTTGCCGGTAACCGCGATAGGCGGAATTGGCTTCGTCCACCTGCTGCACCGCGACAAGAATGGTTTGCTTGTAGACCGCTGCGAGCTCGTGCGCCCTGTAGTCGGCAATCTCGATCAGGGCATCAAGTCCGCCGAAGTCGAGGATCGGCGCGCTGAGCGACGGACCAACCGACCCAATCCAGGTGATGGGAACCGCCGAGCCGGATCGCAGGCCATTCTGCGCGCCGCCTCCGGCGGTGAGCACCAGACTGGGGAACAGATCCGCGGTCCTGGCTCCGACCACGGAGACGGCGGCCGCCAGGAACCGCTCGGCTTCGCGGATGTCGGGGCGGCGGCGCAGCAGGTCGACGGGAAGCCCGACCGGCGCACGGGCCGGCAGCCGCGGGATCGCACCGGGGCGCCGAAGGTCGCGGGCGATCGATTCCGGATACTCTCCCACCAGAACGGCGATCGCATAGCCGTTGGCCGCGATCAGCGCCTTGAGGGGCTCGACGTCGGCCTGCAGCGTCTCAACCTGACGCCTCGCGAGCAACACATCCAGGTCGTTGGTCAGGCCGCGGTCCAGGCGTGTCTGGGCCAGATCGAGAACCTTTCGCGCGGCCTCGATGTCGCGATAGAGAATCTGAAGGCGCTCCTGGCGGGCCCGCAGATCGAAGTACAAACGGGCGACGTCGGCGGCAATCACTACATGGACCCAGTCACGCGCTTCCTTGAGCGCTTCCGCGGTGTAGACCTGCGCCTCGAAACGACGCGCGATCTTGCCGAAGACATCGATCTCCCATTCGGCGTCGAGGCCGCCGATCTGGGTGATGCTGCTGAGGCCCGACCGGTTGTCCCCGGCCGTCAGCGGCTGCGGCGCCCGGCCCTTGGTTTGGTCGGTCCCGGTGCCGACACCACCTCCCGCCGAGCCATTGAGCTCAGGAAGCGCCGTACTGCCGATCACGACGAGCTGCAATCTCGCCTGCTGCAAACGATCCAGCGCAATCTTGAGATCTAGATTGTTCTCCATCGCGCGGTCGACAAGGTCGTTCAATTGCGGGTCGCGCAACGTCCGCCACCATTGCCACAGATCGGGGCTCGCGCCGCCGGACGAAGCTTCCTTGCCCGCCGGCGGCGTCACGAAGGTGGCGGGAAGAACCGCGTCCGGGGTGAGATATTCGGGGCCAACGGCACACCCTGCCAAGGCTCCGGCAAAAACGACCGAACACGCGAGATTTCGTACTCTCATGCACCTATTCCAGATAACCGGAGATACCCCAAGACGGGCGCGACGCAGACACGAGCCGCCTCACCGTCATCCACACAACCGGTTCCGGCCGGTGCCACATTGCCGTCATCCCGCACCGCTGTCACCTGGATCGACCTCAGGTCCATGAAGCGACGACCTGCAGAAACACTAGCAGACTTGGCTGTTTGCGGAGAAGGCATTTCACCCGCGACGCAGCAGATGTCCACCGCAAGTCGGTGAGCATCGTCTCCTGCGGCGCAGGGCGAAATCGCGCCGGGAGGTCCGAACCGGCCGGAAGTCGTGCCCCGAGAGGGAGCCACGATGTCACTCTGCGGTCGACGGCCGAGCCGTTCACCGAGAGCGCCCGCAAGGAGACGCCGCGCAAATTTCATGTCGGGAACTTGGTTTCTATTGACAGTTTCTAGTCCCTCGAACGCCCGCTGGCGCCGCAGGGCAAAAAGAAACACCGCCCCAGACCCGCTGGGAAGCGGGAGCAAGCCATTAACGGCCGGATGATGGTGATGCCCTCCGGGCCCGGCAACTAATAAAAAATTTACCGCCGCCTCAGACGGTTCGGCGACGCCGGCAATATCGCTGACACACTCCATCATCACTTCAGCACGGACCTGTTCGCCGAGGCTCGCACGCGAGTCAGCCGTTTCGGAATTGCCGGTGTTGCAACCGCTGGACATATCGCGCCGATGATCGAAGCAGACAGATTGCCTATTTCGCTTTGGTTTCCTGCGGCGGTTTGGCGTCTTTCACGACCTTGACGACTTCCCCCGAAGACAACGAATCCGACGGGCTGTTGACGATCGTATCGGACACATTCAGGCCCTTCAGAACTTCGAACTCGGTCCCGAGATTGCGGCCGAGCTTCACCGACCTCAGTTCAAGCTTGTCGCCGGGGCCCAGAACGGCGACCTGTGCGCCATCCTCGCGAAAGATCAGCGCGCTGGTCGGAATCCGCAGCGCTCCGGGGCTGTCGGCCATGTTGAAGCTCACCTGCGCAAACGTGCCCGGCTGCAGCAGATTGTCGGTATTGTCGGCATGCAGTTCGACCAGCAGCGTCCGCGAAGTCTTGTTGATCGCCTCTGCAGTGGTGGCCACGACCGCCTTGAACGTCTTGTCCGGATACTGCGGCAACACCAGATTGGCCGTCAGCCCGGCGTGCATCCCGGCCGACATTTCCTGCGGCACCTGGACGAACACCCGCATCTCGTGCACGTCGGCCACCCGGAACAGCTGGGGCCCGGTCCCGCCGCCAACGCCGCTGCCGGCGTTGATCAGCGCTCCGACGTCGGTATTGCGCGCTGTCACGACGCCGTCGAACGGAGCCACGATGCGCTTGAAGGCCTCCAGCGCGGTCAGCTGATCGACCTGGCTCTGGTTGACATTGGCCTCTGCCAGGGCAGCCTTGTAGCGCGCGTCGGCGCTGCCGTATTCCGCCTTCTTGGCATCCGTCTCCTGCTCGGAGACGACGCCCTTCGGCGAGTCGCGCCAGCGCGTATAGGTGGTGTCGGCGAATTTGCGCTCGGCATCCCTGACGTTGACCTGCGCTTGCGCGGATACAAGCTTCGCCTTGGCGGCGGCGAGCTGGGCGTCGAGATCGGGCGCGTCGATCTCCGCGAGGAGCTGCCCTTTCTTGACGTGGGCGCCGAAATCGAAATACCAGGCCTTGAGATAGCCGCTGACCCGCGCATAGATCGGCGCCTCGAACCAAGCCTCGATGTCACCGGGCAGCACGATCTGCTGCCCCGAAACGCCCTGCTTCGGCGTAACCGTGGCGACGACGGGCACGGCCTGCTCCATCGTCCATTTCGTCACCTCGCTTTCGTCGTGCCGGCGCAGCAGGATACCCGTGATGGCGATGGCGATCGCAACCAGCACGGCTATGATTGTCACCGAACGAGCCTTGCTCGCCCGTGGCGGCGGGTCGGTTCGCTTCGGGAGCGTTTCCACTTTGTGCTGACCGTCGTGCGGATGGGTGTCAAGCAAGGTATTTCTCCCGGATCACAGGCTCGGTCCGGCCAACGGCGTGCCAGAAACCTCTGGTGCCGGGCCGCCACGGTTGCGGTGAAGAACGCTGAAAACAGTTGGAACGAAGAAAAGCGTGGCGATGGTCGCGATCGCGAGACCGCCGATCACGGCGCGGCCGAGCGGCGCATTCTGCTCTCCGCCCTCGCCCATGGCCAGCGCCATCGGCACCATGCCGATCATCATGGCGAGCGCCGTCATGAGCACCGGGCGGAAGCGGGTGAAGCCGGCCTCCATGGCCGCGGTCGCAGCGTCGAGGCCGTTCGCCAGGCCCTCGCGGGCGAAGCTGACGAGCAGGATACTGTTGGCGGTGGCGAGGCCCATGCACATGATGGCGCCGGTGAGGGCCGGCACCGACAGCGTGGTGCCGGTCGCGAACAGCGTCCAGACAATGCCGGCCAGCGCGCCCGGAAGCGCCGTGATGATGATGAACGGATCGAGCCATGACTGGAAGTTGACGACGATCACCAGATAGATCAGCACGATGGCGCCGGCCAGACCGAAGTAAAGCTGGCTATAGGCGCTGTTCATGGTCTGAACCTGGCCGCGCAC
>JBAVEE010000326.1:0-7438 GCA_049587575.1 Bradyrhizobium sp. | reverse complement strand
AATTCCTCCCGTTGGTTATTCCCTGACCTCTCGCCGATAGCGAGCCTCGATGCCGGCCGATCAGCCTATCGTCCAGCTTTTTAGTATCCGACTGGGCAAGCCTCTTTCAGGAGGGTTCAGATCGGATAGTTACCGGGTTCGCTGGAAACAGTGATCCAGCGCAACTCCGTAAATTCGTGAATGGCCGCCGTTCCACCGAAGCGGCCGTAACCCGACGCTTTCATGCCGCCAAAAGGCATTTGCGCTTCGTCATGGACCGTTGGGCCGTTGACGTGGCAGATCCCGGCCTCGATCCGGAGTGCCACATCCATCGCGCGCTTTACGTCGCGGCCAAAAACCGCAGACGACAATCCGTACTCGGTGTCGTTCGCAACTCTTACAGCCTCGTCGACCCCGCGCACTCGAATGACCGCAACAACCGGACCGAATGATTCCTCGGAATAGATCCGCATTGCCGGCGTGACGTGGTCAAGCACGGTTGCGTCCATCAATGTGCCGTCGGCGCGACCGCCGGTCAGAATACGGGCACCTTTCGAAACCGCAT
The DNA here is from genome assembly GCA_049587575.1 of Bradyrhizobium sp. Classification (GTDB taxonomy): domain Bacteria; phylum Pseudomonadota; class Alphaproteobacteria; order Rhizobiales; family Xanthobacteraceae; genus Bradyrhizobium. The sequence goes on along the minus strand of JBAVEE010000326.1, from coordinate 6,894 downwards.
CCTTCACCAGCGCATCGATCCGCCCGACGGCCTCATAGCCGATGATGGTTCCGAGTGGCGTGTTGGATTCCAGGGGATCGCCGGCGATCAGCGTTGCAGCCTTTCTCGCCAGCATGTCCACGAACGCCGGCGCCACCGATTCATCGACGACGATACGCTCGGTCGACATGCAGATTTGACCTTGATTCATGAAAGCGCCGAACGCCGCGGCCCGCACGGCCTCGTCGAGATCGGCATCGTCAAGGACGATCAGCGAAGCCTTGCCGCCGAGTTCAAGCAAGGCCGGTTTCAGATAGCGCGCTGCGATCTCCGCAATCATGCGGCCGACGCGGGTCGAGCCGGTGAAATTCACCCGTCGTACCGCGGGCTGGGCGATCAGCGCCTCCACGATCATCGCGGCATCCGCCGGCGCATTGCTGACGACGTTGACCACGCCGTCATCCAATCCGGCATCGCACAAGCTCTCGCCGATCAGCCGATGGGTGTGGGGACAGATTTCCGAAGTCTTCAGGATCACGGTGTTGCCACAAGCAAGCGGCATCGCGAGCGCCCGCACGCCCAATATGACCGGCGCGTTCCAGGGCGCAATTCCGAGCACCACGCCGACCGGCTGGCGAAGCGCGATTGCCGTCATTCCCGGTTTATCGGAAGGGATGATCTCGCCGCCGATGCGCGTCGTCGCCGCGGCCGCTTCGCGAAGCATGTTTGCGGCGAGTTCGACGTTGAACCGCGCCCAGCCGGCCGTTGCACCGGTCTCCTCTGCCATCGCCGTGACGAACTGGTCGACGCGGCCTTCGATGATGGCGGCAGCGGCCAGCAGACGCGCGCGTCGCTCGCCCGGCCCGACCGCCGACCACTTGGGAAACGCCGCCGCAGCCGAAGCGACCGCCACCACCGCATCGGCGGGAGTTGCCGCCGCTGCCCGGGAAACGACTTCGCCCGTGATCGGATTCAGCCGCTCGAAAACGACGCCATTCGATGCCGGAACATTCCTGCTTCGGAGCAGCAACGGCACATCAAGCAGATTGGCGCGGTCTGCCGCGAAGTCGCCCTGTTGGTTCCGCGCAGATATCGGCATCGGCGGCCTCTCACATGCGTCGTCCGGCTTCGCGGCGTTCCGCGAAATCCCGGCATCGGACAAAGATCGAGGTCGGACCTGGCACCGGCTCCATGGGAGGGGACATGGGACCGGGAGAAGCCTCTCCTCTTATGCATTTCCTCAAGTTTTCAGCTCCGGGCGTGACGCCCGGTTAGGTTCAGTAAGCCGCATTCCCTTGGCTTTCGAAATGTACTTTCCTCATAAGAAATTGTATTTTTTTGTCATTCTTCGCACCAACCAAGCGGATTGCCGCATATGCCCTCTGCCCCTGCCGCCACCGGCCTCGATCTCCGCGCCCCGGGTTGGGCCCATCCACCTGGATCGGGCGGCCCGGCTGTGATCGCCCGGCGGATGGAGACCGCCCTTTCCGGCCGTACCTGGTCGATTGGCGGTCTCGGGGGCGAGTCCAGATGTCAGGCCTTCCTGGTTCGCCATGGCGAAGGGACGTTCGCGAGTGACGACGGCACGATCGTCCAACTGGCCGCGCCTTGCATACTTTGGCTGCCGCGGCTCGCCCTCGGCGAATTCCGCCTCCCGGCCGGTAGCGATGGCGTCGTCGCCTCCATCGCCGAGAATTTCATTCTACGAACTGTCGGCGACAGCCCCGTCGCTGCTCATTTGCGGCCGTTGCTCAGTTACACCACGGTGGGGCCGCACGACAGAATCGCCGCGAACCTTCTCGAAATTGAAATCGCGTTCGCGGCCCTGGTCCGGGAGTCCCACGAGCAAAAGCCGGGCGCTTCCGCGATGATGAGCCACCATCTCGGCTGTTTGCTGCTGCATCTTTGGCGCGCGTCAAGCAGCGACTCGACGGTCAGGGGTACGCGGGCAACGACGGTCCAGCGCTTCAGGCAGCTCATCGAACTTCACTATCGGGATAATCTGCCGATCGAAGCCTTCGCCAAAATGCTCGGCGTCACGCGCACTCATTTGCACGACGCTTGTGGCCGGAGCGCGCGCAGCACGCCGCTGAAGCTTGTCCATGAGCGGCTTCTGGAAGAAGCCTGTCTTCGGCTGGAGAACACGGAATTTCCGGTCGAACAGATCGCCTACGGCCTTGGTTTTCGCGATCCCGGCTATTTCAACCGATTCTTCAAGCGACTGGCCGGCGTGTCGCCGGGCGCCTATCGACAAAACATCGCAACCGCGCGTTCGACGATCGCCGCGCCGTCCTTTGCTGCATGGCCGTGACCCGGCCGCTTCCCGATTGTCGACTGCGGCGCGAAGCGCAGCTCGGAAATGGATGCGGCCTGCCCGCTGTCCGCCACCCTTCATGAGCGAAGTTTAACGAAACGATTTGCAAGCGAACGATTTGTTCCCCGGGGGCGGTTGATCAGGAGGACCTCCATGAAACTTCACCTCACAACGATCGCAACCATCGCGGCACTGGTGCCGGGAATCGGAGTAGCGTATGCAGCCGGCAATCACGCCATGTCGACTGTCTCGACGCCTGCAAAGGATAGCCTTTCGCTGACCAATACCCAGGAGCGGACCGCGTGGAAGGACATCAGTCGCCAGGCAAACAGCCAAGCGGCGCCGTCCGGCTTTTCACCGACGATCGGAGCGACGGTTCCAACCGACATATCGCTGAAGCCTGTGCCGGCGAAGCTGGCCTCGCGAGTGTCCACCCTGAGGCCGTATGATTACGCCCTGCTTAAGGGCAAATTGCTGATCGTCAACCCCAGCGACAAAAAGGTGGTTGACGTAATCAACCGGCACGCCTGACGCGTAACATCTCTGGCGGGAGAAACATCTCCCGTCAGAGTACCTTTTCCCATTCCCACTCGGTCTTCCGAGGACCGAGAGGCTCGACTGGGCCCGGTCGCGTAACGCGATCGCCGCCCGACAGACGGATAACGTCTGGTCGGTTAGTTCGATTGCACCTGAACGCTTTCGCCTTCAACGCGTTGGTGCGGACCAACGTGCAAGTGGGAAAACGGCGGCGCCACCATGATCACCTCTGTGATTGTCCGGATCATCGATACCTGCGCTGGCTATCGGTGGACGACAATCGTCGCCGGCACGCTTCTAATGCTGATCGCGGGCGCGTTCGCCGCCGAGAGATTCTCCATCAATACGGACGTCGACGGATTGATTTCGCAGAATCTGCCCTGGCATCGGCGCCAGTTGGAAATGTCAAAGGCCTTCCCGCAAAAGGGTATTTCAGTCGAAGTCGAGGCACCGACCGCTGAGAACGCGGAATTGGCAACCAGTGCGCTGGCCCAACGTCTATCGAAGGACCATGATCTGTTCCCGCTGGTGCGCCAGCCCGACAGCGGAGACTTCTTCGAACGTAACGGAATGTTATTCGGATCTGCCGCCGAGGTCCGCAAAAACGCTAAGGAGTTGAGCAAAGCGGAGCCCCTTATTGCAAGCCTTGCAGGCGATACGAGCCTGCGCAGCGTCATGAGGACGCTGTCCCTGGGGGCGGAAGGTGTGCTTGCCGGCAAGGTCACGCTCGACCAGCTCGCCTGGCCGCTCTCGCTCGCGGACCAAACCCTGAGCGATGTCCTCGACGGCAAGCCGGCGGCGTTTTCCTGGCAAGAACTGATGCAGGGCCACAAGCTTCCAGCCGACCGGCTGCGACATTTCATCGAAGTCCAGCCGACCCTCGATTTTTCAGAGCTGCAGCCCGGGCACAAGGCGACCGAGGCGATTCGCCGCGCGGCGGCCGATCTGGATCTCAAGGGTCAATACGGTGCTACGGTCGAGCTGACCGGTCAGGTGCCGATGAACGACGATCAGTTCTCGGTCATAAGGCGCAGCGCCCTGCGCGACACCCTGACGGCGCTGCTCGGCGTCCTGATCGTGCTCTGGCTGGCGCTTCGTTCCTGGAAGATCATGGGTGCGGTTTTCTTCAGCCTGATGGTCGGCCTCGCGGCGACGACAGCGCTTGGGCTTGCCATGGTTGGCTCTTTCAACTTGATCTCGATCGCATTCTTCGTGCTGTTCGTCGGCCTTGGTGTCGATTTCGGCATCCAGTTCAGCGTACGCTACCGCGCCGAGCGGCATGAACATCATGATCTTCGCGAAGCGCTGCGCTCAGCCGCCCGCAAGGCAGGCCAACCGCTGGCGCTGGCGGCCGCCGCCACCGCCGTCGGGTTCTTCTCGTTTCTGCCGACCAGCTATCGGGGCCTGTCGGAACTGGGGCTGATCGCCGGCTGCGGCATGCTGATCGCCTTCCTCTGCAGCATCACGCTGGTGCCAGCGATGCTGGCGCTGCTCAACCCGGCCGGTGAAGCTGCCGCGGTCGGCTTCCGCAGCCTGGCGCCGCTGGACGATTTTCTGCAGCGGCATCGCATAGCGGTGATTGCCGGCACCATCCTTGTGGTAGTCGGGGGCGCCCCGCTATTGCTGCATCTGCCGTTCGACTTCAATCCGGTCAATCTCCAGGCTCCGAACTCGCCGTCCGTCGTTACCTATCGCAAACTGCAGAGCGATCCCCAAACGAGCGGCAACGATGCGGAGATTTTAACGCCATCGCTGGAACAGGCCGACGCCACGGCCAAGCGTCTGGACGCGCTGCCCGAGGTCTCGCGCGTTCTGACGCTGAACCACTTGATCCCCGGGGACCAGCACGAGAAGATCGACGCCTTGCACGACGCCGCACAAAGGCTTGGTACCGCCCGCCATCCGCAGCGGAAGCAGCCAGCGCCAACCGATCAGGACAACGTCGCCGCGATCCAGCGAGCGGCCGCCGATCTCGCCCAAGCGGCGCGCGGCAAGACCGGCGCCAATGCCGACGCCACGCGGCATGTGTCCGATCTGCTCAGGCGTCTTGCCGGCGTCGATGCGAGCGTCCGAGCGAAGGCCGAAGCGGCGCTGGTGCCGCCGCTGAGCTACGATCTCGATCGGCTGCGCAAGAGCCTCGCGCCCGAACAGGTGACGACCGACACGCTGCCGCCGGATCTGTTGCGCGACTGGGTGCTGCCCGACGGCAGAGCCCGCGTTCAGGCCCTGCCGAAGGGCAATCCAAACGACACCAACGTGCTGCGTCATTTCGCCACCGCCGTGCTTCGCGCCGAACCGACGGCCACCGGGGCGGCGATCAGCTACTATGAATCCGGCAGAGCCGTCACCACCGCCCTTGTCGAGGCCGCCGTTCTGGCGCTGCTCGCCATCGCCCTTCTCCTGTTCATCGCACTGCGGCGCGTGACGGACGTGCTGTTGACGCTGATTCCCCTGTTGCTCGCCGGCGCGGTGACGCTGGAGCTCTGCGTGCTTGACGGTCTCGCGCTCAACTTCGCCAACATCATCGCGCTTCCGCTGCTGCTCGGCGTCGGCGTCGCGTTCAAGATCTACTATATCATGGCGTGGCGCGCCGGAAAAACCGGCCTGCTGCAATCGACGCTAACGCGCGCCGTTGTGTTCTCCGCCATGACCAACGCCATTGCATTCGGCAGCATGTGGGCGTCGAACTATCCGGGTATGTCGAGCATGGGCAAGCTGATGGCGTTGGCGCTGCTGTGCACGATGGCCGCCGCGGTACTTTTTCAGCCAGTGCTGATGGGCCGCCCACGCCAAGTGGGCACCGGGCGACCGAAAGAAGCCTCTGCTTTGCGTCAGGCCGCTGAGTAAGCCCGGCAAGACCTGATTGCCGCCGGGCAATGCTGGAGCGGCGTAATGCTTGCCACTCCAGTGTCGAGCTCGTTGAGCATCTCTATTGATCTGATCGGCCGTCTGCCCTACCGGCTTTCTGCTCGCAATCTTCGCATCGAGCGATGCGGTTTATCCGGACAGAGAACGCGATCAGGCGAAATTGAATCGGGCCCTCGCAAACGCCCGCTATCGAAATTCGCGACCAGTCAGTGAGTCACCAACGGGCAGGCCGAATCGGCAAGCTTTCCGAAGGCTTGTTCACCCGACATGGTCTGTACCAGCCGGTAATAATCCCACGGATACTTGGATTCTCCGGGCGTCTTGACCTGCATGATGTACATATCATGTTCCATAAGGCCGTCGACGCGGATCTTGCCGCCGCTCGTGAACATGTCGTCGATCTTCGCCTTGTGAAGCTCGGCCATCACCTTGTCCGGGTCAGTGCTATTGGCCGCCTTCACCGCGTTGAGATAGGTGAGCGTGGCTGAATAATAGGCGGCCTGATTCATCGTCGGCTCGCGCTTCGTCTTTTCGAAGTATCGCTTCGCAAATGCCCGGGTCTTGTCATTGAGATCCCAGTACCAGCCCGTTGTCAGGTAAAGACCTTGAGCGGTTTTCAACCCGAGGGAATGGATGTCGCTGATGAATGCCAGAAGAGCCGCGGGCTTCATGGTTTTTGCAATACCGAATTCATCCGCAGATTTCAGCGAATTGGTGAAGTCGTTTCCGGCGTTGGCGAGACCCAACACCTGTGCACCGGAATTCTGGGCCTGCAGCAGGAAGCTCGAGAAATCAGAAGTCGAAAGAGGAACGCGCACCGCGCCGACCACCTTGCCGCCATTGGCTTCCACAACTTTGGCGGCAGCATCCTGCAACTGGGTGCCGAACGCATAATCGGCTGTCAGGAAGAACCAGGTTTTGCCGCCCTGCTTGACCATGGTCGTTGCAGTCCCGTTTCCGAGCGCGGTCGTGTCGTACGCATAGTGGACCGTATAGGGCGTGCAGTCCTTGCCGGTAAGCGAAGCGCCAGCCGCGCCGATTGCGAAGAAGGGTATCTTCTTTTCCCTCGCAATGGTCGACATCGCGATGCTGACCCCGGTATTCGAACCGCCGAGAACCATCGTGAGGCCATCGCGGTCTGCCCATTCGCGAAATTTCTGCGATCCGATATCGGGCTTGTTCTGATGGTCGGTGAC
>JBAVEE010000325.1:0-3304 GCA_049587575.1 Bradyrhizobium sp. | reverse complement strand
ATCTGTTGCATCATGTGGAAGACGTCACCGCCGAGGTGCTGTCGTCGACCGGGACAGTAGCGACAACGGCGCGGGGGTGACTTCCGGGGTAGCCGGCGTTGCCGGACGAATATCAGGCCACGTCATCCTGCGCGCGGCGAATGGCACAGGCGAGCCGAAGCAGCAGCACGATCGAAACATTGCCCTTCCCAGCTTCGATCTGCGCGACGTAGCGCTCGGAAATGCCTGACTGGCGGGCAAGCTCCCTGCGCGATAGGCCACAGACGCCCCGCATTTCGCGCACGCGATCGCCGAGCAGGCTCAGGAATTCGCTTTCGCGGCCTGGACGAAGATCGCCATCAGGCAAAACCGCCTGGGTGCCAAAGCCTGGGGAACCCCGGGATCGCATTTTGTGGCTTGCCGCGCTCGATGCTTAACTCTTGGCATGCTTGCCAACGGCCCGGGGCTTCGCATTGATGCGGATCAAATGATCTGGCCCGGCCGGCGAAAGCCGGGCCCGGCTGACATGATCTACCGCGGGAAGCTGACGATCTCGACCCAATTCGGATTCTTGCCCATCGGATATTCCTTGAGCCTGGTGAGTTTGCCGCTTGCCTTGTCGATCGCATAGCTGGTCATGCTGTTGGACAATTGACCGACAGATAGCAGATAGCGGCCGGTCGGATCGATATTGAAGCCGCGGGGCTGCTTTTCGGTCGGATAGGAATCGATCGATGTCAGCAGTCCCGTCATGGGATCGACGCTGAAGGCCGCAAGCGTGCTGGTGGTGCGTTCCGAGGCGTAGAGGAATTTCCCATCCGGCGTCAGATGGATGTCGGCTGCCCACGGCTTGCCTTCGAAGCCCTTCGGCAGCGAAGTCGTCACCTGAACCTCCTTCTTCAGGGTACCGGTCCCGGCATCCCACGGGAAAACGTAGATCGATGCGTCGAGTTCACTGATCAGATAGACAAACCTCCCATTCGGAGAAAACACCAGATGACGCGGACCGGCCTTGGCCTTGACGCTGACGCTCGGCGGCTCGTTAGGCGTCAGCTTGCCGGTTTTGGCATCGAATTTTTCCTGATACACGAGGTCGCCGCCGAGACTGGTATGCAGCACGTAGCGGTTCGATGGATCCGGCAGGATGCAATGCGCATTCGGCTGCGTCGCCATGATCTGCTGCGCCGGCTGCACGAGGCCGTCCGGTCCGATCGGATTGACCGTGACCTTGTTGCCGCCATACGACGCACTCAGCAGAAACTTCCCGCTCCGGTCGGTGACGACATACGCCATCGAGTCGGCCAGTGGACCGGAGCCCACCAGCTTCAGTTTTCCGGTGTTGGCGTCGATCGCGAAGGTCACCGCGGAATAAGGCTCGTTGCGCAAGCCGACATAAAGACGATTTTTGTCAGGGCTAACCGCGAGCGGCAGCGAGCCGCCGGGCTTGGCAGGGCCCGGCACCGCCGTGGTCTCGACCGGCGTCAGATCGCCGGTCGACTTCAATTCCATAACGGTGACATCCTGACTATCGGCATTTCCGACATACACAAATGTGGCGGCGCTCGCCGACGAGATGAAAAATGCTGTCCCCAATAGCGCCGTGACGCGGAATAGCGGATTCGGATTTACATGCATGCGGATGGGATCTCCCACTTTGTGCGATCGAAGATCGTGACTTGCCGGCAACAGCGCCTATCTCACCGCGAACGGTGCCTGATACGGCCGGCCGAACGGCACGCCGTTGATCACGGTCTGAACCGGCTTCAGCAGGACCTTGCCGTCGCGCTTGTTGTTGCGGGTGTCGACGAAGGTGGTCGGCCCCTCCACCATATCCATGATCGCGACGTCGCCGGGTGCGCCGATCTGCAGCGTGCCGATCTTCGGCGCGCGGTTGATGATCCTGGCCGGTGCGACGGTCGCCATCGTCACCACCTGCTCCAGCGAAAAGCCCATCGCCATGAACTTGCTCATCACGTTCGGCAAATAGGGCATGCCCGGCGAATTGCCCGAGAACACATGGATGTCGGAGGAGATGGTGTCCGGCGTGCAGCCGCCGGGGATCGCCACTTCCGCCACGGTGAAATCGAAGCTGCCGCCGCCATGGCCGACATCGAAGATCACGCCGCGCTGCTTGGCGGCAAGTGCGGCCGGCAACAGCTTGCCGTCCTGCACGATATTGGTGAAGGCCCCGGCCATATTGGGCGCGCCGGAATAGGCATGGGTCAGGACGTCGCCGGGCCGCAGCAAATTGAGGATATCGGACATCAATTGTCCGTTCTCCACGCCGCCGATATGCACCATCATCCTGGCCGGCCAGCCGCACATTTCGCAGGCCTGGATACCACGCTTGAGCGGCTCCAGCCCGTGCTTGAAGATCACGTTCTCCGACATCCGCACCTTCACGCCGATCAGGAAATCCGGATTTTCGGCAAGCGCCATGGCGCAGGCTTCGACCTGCGCATTGTCGATATTGTAGAGCTCCGCGACCGGGAACGCCGACAAGCCGTTATTGGCGATATGGACGAAGGCGTAGATCCGCGCCCGCGACTGCGCCACGATAAACCGTCGCAACGCAGCGAGGTTGTTGACGCCGGCATCGCCGGCCGACACCACCGTGGTGGTGCACTGGAATTGCACCAGTTCGTCGGCGGGAATGCCGATCGCCGAGCCGTAGGGGTAGACGTGGCAGTGCAGGTCGATCAGGCCCGGCGTCACCAGCTTGCCGGAGGCATCGATGGTCTTCAATGCACGGGCGGCTGCAATTTCCGGCTCGATTGCCTCGATCACGCCCCAGCGGATGCCGATGTCGCGTTTTCCCCGCAGCGACTGGCTGGGATCGAGCACGTCGCCGCCCTTGATCACGAGGTCGAACTTGTCGGCCGGCCCCATCGCCGCGGCAGCAGGGGTGGAAAGCCGCCCCGACAGCGTGGCGGCGGCCGAGCCGGTAAGCGCGAGAAAATTACGGCGTGACAATGCAGACATGCTGGCGCCCCCCAAAAAAGTTTTCTTATCGATCAATGATGCTCCGGGCGCTGGTGTTGCGCAAGCTGCAGATGCATCTGGATGCAACGCGGCTGGTCGCCGCGTTGCAGCACCCGCACGGTCGTACCCGCCGGCCGTAGCTGAACAGCCGTTCAGAATTCTATTGCCGTTCTCAGGGAACGTTCCCGCCTCTCGCGATGTTTAATCCTCCCATAATGGAGGAGAACAAGATGAAGAAGCTCGGATACGTTATCGCGGCGCTTGGCCTGATCGCCATCGCGGCACCGTCGATTGCCAGTGCCGAGACCGTCGTGGTCAGGCATGGCGACGGTTACCATTCCGG
>JBAVEE010000324.1:0-2766 GCA_049587575.1 Bradyrhizobium sp. | reverse complement strand
GACAAGCCGCGTCTGTCGCGCGAACACATGCTGGGTTTGTTGAAGCAGATGATCCGCATCCGTCGCTTCGAGGACAAGTGCGCCGAGCTCTACACGCAAGAAAAGATCAGGGGGTTTTTGCACCTCTACGATGGCGAGGAAGCAGTTGCGGTCGGCATCATTCCGGTGCTTGAGAAGCGTGATCGGATCGTGGCCACCTACCGCGAGCACGGACAAGCGCTGGTGCGCGGCGTGCCGATGACCACGGCGCTTGCGGAAATGTACGGAAAACAGGAGGGCTGCAGCCACGGACGCGGCGGCTCCATGCATCTGTTCGACCGGGCGGCAAATTTCTATGGCGGCAACGCGATCGTTGGCGGCGGTCTGCCGCTGTCGGTTGGGCTCGCGCTCGCCGATCGCATGCAGGGCAACGATATCGTGACGACCTGCTTCTTCGGGGACGGCGCTGTCGCCGAAGGCGAGTTTCACGAAAGCTTGAATCTGGCCGCCCTGTGGGGGCTGCCGGTGCTGTTCGTGTGCGAAAACAATCTGTACGCCATGGGAACGGCCTTGGCGCTTTCGGAATCGGAGACCGACATCCAGCGAAAGGCGGCGTGCTACCGGATCGCTTCCGAGGCCGTCGACGGCATGGACGTCATCGCCGTCGAGGCCGCCGCCCGCCGGGCGGTGCACGCCGTGCGCGAGAGCCGCAAGCCCTATTTCCTGGAATGCCGTACTTACCGGCTGCGCGCGCATTCGATGTTCGATGCTCAGCTCTACCGCGACAAGGCCGAGGTCGAGGCCTGGCGGCACAAGGACCCGATCCTGCGCTATCAGGCCTGGCTCGAGGCCAATCACATGGTTCATCCGGACGAGTTGGCGCGGATCGAGGCCGAGGTGGCGGCGGAGATCGCCGAGGCGGTCGCCTTCGCCGAGGCCGGAACGTGGGAGCCGGTCGAGCAGCTTACCCGCTTCACTTACGCAGATAGCGCGCGCGAGCCGGTTGGCGAGGCATCATGGCACAAGTGACGACGCAGCCCGTAGCGACCGAGATCACCTACCGCGACGCCGTGCGCGAGGCGATCCGCGATGCATTTCGGCGCGATGAACGCGTGTTCTTGATGGGTGAGGATGTCGGCCGCTATGGCGGCTGCTACGCGGTAAGCAAGGGCTTGCTGGCCGAGTTCGGCCCCGAGCGTATCCGCGATACGCCCCTGTCGGAATCCGGCTTCACCGGCGCCGGCATCGGTGCGGCGATGGCCGGCATGCGCCCGATCGTCGAGTTGATGACGGTGAATTTCAGCCTTCTTGCGCTCGACCAAATTCTCAATAGCGCGGCCACCGTGCGCCACATGTCGGGAAATCAGTTTGGCGTGCCGCTCGTCATCCGCATGGCGACCGGGGCCGGCCGCCAGGTCGCTGCCCAGCACTCGCACAGTCTCGAAGGCTGGTATGCGCATATTCCCGGCATCAAGGTGCTGGCGCCGGCGACGGTAGAGGATGCACGCGGCATGTTGTGGACGGCTTTGGAGCAGCCTGATCCGGTGCTGATCTTCGAAAACGTCATGCTCTACAACATGACGGGCAGGCTGGCCGCGGACGCCGGCCCGGTCGAGATCGACAAGGCCGCAGTTCGGCGTGCCGGGCGTGATATTTCGCTCATCACCTATGGGGGTTCGCTGTGGAAGACGCTCGAAGCCGCCACCATGCTCGCCGGCGAGAACATTGATGCCGAGGTGATTGATTTGCGCAGCCTGCGGCCGCTTGACGACGCAACCATCATGACGTCGGTCGCCAAGACACGCCGGGCGGTGATCATCGACGAAGGCTGGCGGAGCGGCAGCCTGTCGGCGGAAATCGGCATGCGTATCGTTGAGCAGGCATTCTGGGAACTCGACGCCCCGATCGGCCGCGTGTGCAGCGCGGAGGTGCCGATTCCGTATCCCCGCCACCTCGAGAACGCGGCGATCCCGCAGGTGCCCAGGATCGTCGCCGCCGCCAAGGCCGCACTTGGGCGAACGTAGAGGCGACGCCGTGGTCGATTTCCGCATGCCCTCCCTCGGCGCTGATATGGAAGCGGGTACGCTGGTGGAATGGCTGGTCAAGCCCGGCGATCAGGTCAAACGTGGCGACGTCGTCGCCGTGGTCGAGACGCAGAAAGGCGCGATCGAGATCGAAGTCTTCGAGGCCGGCAAGATCGAGCAGATTCTCGTCGGCCTCAACACCAAGGTGGCGGTCGGGACCCCGCTGGCGCGAATTCAAACCGAACTCGAAGAACCGCTCGGCGCTCTCACGGCCGCTCCGCAGCCGGCGGCGCCGGCCATCCCGCTCGCAGCGCCGTCTTTGGCGCGGGCACCCGTTGCTCCGCCACCGCCCATAGCGCCAGTTCCTGCGACGCGCGCGCGGGTATCGCCAGCCGCGCGGCAGCTCGCCGAGACACGCGGGATCGATCTCTCGGCTGTGACCGGAAGCGGTCCCGCGGGGGCGATCACTTATGCCGATGTCGAGCGTCGTCTCGGCGAGGCCGTCACCGCGCCGGAAAAGAAGCGAGCCCCGTGGCTTGATCTTGATGCGATGCGAACAGCCATTGCCGCCGCAATGGCGAGATCGAAGCGGGAAATTCCGCATTATTATCTCGAGCATCAGGTCGACGTCACGGTCTGCGAGCAGTGGCTGACGCAGAAGAACGCGACCCGGCCGCCCGACAACCGACTGCTCATCGGAGCGCTCGCCGTCAAGGCGGCTGCCCTGGCAGCGCGCCGTTTCCCCGCCTTCAATGGCTTCTAC
>JBAVEE010000323.1:0-2742 GCA_049587575.1 Bradyrhizobium sp. | reverse complement strand
ATCCGCTCGAACAACTGCCGGATCATCATCGTGATCCGCCCGGTCGGCGCGAGCATCTCGTTCATGATCGAAAAGTGGTCGGCGCCGGGGATCTCTTCATAGCTCACGGGCAGCCCGTATTGGGCGCGATGACCGGCGAAATCGGCGGTCTGCCTGCGCAATAGCGGCAGTTCCGCACTGCCGACCGTCAGCGCCAGCGGCTTGATCGCGCCTGACGCCTGCATGATGGGCGAGTTGCGGTGAGACATCGCCTGATCGAGACCGAGCTTTTCGTTGAGGTAGCTGTGGCGGATCGGCTCGAGATCGTAGATGCCGCTGATCGCCACGCCGCCTTTGATCCGCGGGTGCGACATCGCCATCGCGGTGAGATGGCCGCCGGCGGACCAGCCGGAGACGGCGATCCGGTTCGCATCGCCGCCGAGATCGGGCAAGCGTCCGGCCAGAAAGTCGATCCCGGCATGGATCTCGGCGACAATCCGGTCGAGCGTCGCTTCGGGCGCAAGCGTGTAGCCGATCAGGGCGACATTGATGCCATGCGCCATCGGACCGCCGACGAATAGCGCGAAATTCTCCTTGGCCCGCATCTGCCAGTAGCCGCCGTGGATGAACAGCAGCGTCGGCGCGTTCGCGGCGGCCTTGAAGAAGTCGATACGGTTGCGCTCGCGCGGGCCATATCCGAGGTCGAGATGGTCGGAATGAGTGGCGCGGACATCGGCAGAAAGCCTGTCCCAGCCGGCGACGATGTCGGCACTTCCGGCCACGGCCGCGCCGTTGTTGAGGCCGCGATCCAGGTCCTGCTGGTTCATGCCGTGCCAGTCGGGCGCGTTGAACGGCATAGTCATGCTGAAATCTCCAGATCCTGCTCTCGTTTTCACTTTGCCGGAAAATGTTCTACACGGCTACACAATCCGCTATCGAGAAGCGGAACGATGGGAGATCCGGATGTCATCTGATCAGGGGCTGGTGCGGGCCACCGCCTGCGCGATCGTCGAAAAGCTCAAGACCGGCGAAGTCACGCCGGTCGACCTGTTGGACGCGCTGGAGCAGCGGATCACAGAGGTTGACGGCAAGGTGAACGCCCTGCCGACCCTGTGCTTCGATCGCGCCCGAACCCGCGCCCGGGCGCTGATGCAACGGCCCGTCGGCGATCGCGGCCTGCTGGCCGGGATGCCGATCCCGATCAAGGACCTCACCGATGTCGAGGGCGTCAGGACCACGCAGGGCTCGCCGATCTACAAGGACAATGTCCCTGCCCGCTCCGACCTTCTGGTCGAACGTCTCGAAGACAATGGCGGGGTGATCTACGCCAAATCGAACACGCCGGAGTTCGGCGCCGGCGCCAATACCTTCAACGAAGTATTCGGCGCAACGCTCAACCCGTGGGATCTGTCGCGCTCCGCCGCCGGCTCCTCGGGCGGCGCCGCCGCAGCGCTCGCCACCGGGACAGCGTGGCTCGCCCACGGCTCCGACATGGGCGGCTCGCTGCGCAATCCCGCGAGCTTCTGTGGCGTCGTCGGCATGCGGCCGAGCATCGGCCGCGTCGCGCATTCTCCGGTCGCGAAGATCGATCGCACTCTCAGTGTGCAAGGACCGATGGCGCGCAATGTCGAGGACCTGGCGCTGCTGCTGGACGCGATGAGCGGCGAGCATCCGGCCGATCCGCTCTCCCTGCCCTCGCTGCCGTCCTCGTTCCTGTCGGCCGCGCGCTCCGGCAGGGGCCCCAAACGCGTCGCCTATTCACCCGATCTCGGCATCACGCCCGTCGATCCCGAGGTCGCCGCCATCACGCGGAAAGCGGCTTCGCGGTTCGCCGAGGCCGGCGCCATTGTCGAGGAGGCCCATCCCGACCTGCGCGAAGCCCACGAATGTTTTCACGTGCTGCGCGCGTTCGACTTCGCCATCAGCAAAGCCGCGCTTTTGCGCAACAAGCGCGATCAGCTGAAGCCGGAGGTGATCTGGAACATCGAGGAGGGTCTCAAGCTGACGGTCGAGCAACTCGAGCGTGCGGAAGCGCAGCGCGTCGCGATGACCGCGCGCACGCTTGAGTTCTTCAAGACCTACGATCTGTTGCTGACGCCGGCGACCATCGTGGCGCCGTTCCCGATCGAGAACCGTTATGTCGCCGAATGCGCTGGGCACAAGTTCGACAACTACGTTCAGTGGCTCGGCATCGTTTACGCCGTTACGCTGGTCTGCTGTCCGGCGCTGTCGTTGCCCTGCGGGTTCACCACATCACACCTGCCGGTCGGGCTGCAAATGGTGGCAGCGCCGCGTGGCGAGGCGCAGCTCCTCGCCGGCGCGAGGGCGCTGGAGGATATTCTGGGCCTGCGCGGCACGACCCCGATCGATCCGAGGCCCGGCAAGTAACCTCAGGCAGCAGCCTGACCTGACGCCCCGCCTGCGGGAAAGCTGACGATTTGGGCGCTGGTGAATGGCGCGTACGCCGTTATAATTGCCCGAAACGCAAATGCGCGACCTTACGCGCAACGACGGCGGAACGCCTGCCAGGGAATGTCTGAAATGTCCGGAAAGCTGAAAATACACGTCGATCAGGAAAAATGTCAGGGCCACGCCCGATGCAAATCGCTGGCGCCCGAACTGTTCGAACTCGACGAGTTCGGCAATGCGCACGAGATCGGCGACGGTTCCGTCCCCAAGGGGCTTGAGGACAAGGCGTGGCTCGCCCAAGCCAATTGTCCGGAAATCGCGATCGATGTGATCGAGGAATGAAGCTGCCTCGCC
>JBAVEE010000322.1:0-5742 GCA_049587575.1 Bradyrhizobium sp. | reverse complement strand
CACCTCAAGGGCGGCATTCTGAGATAACTGGAAGGCATGCCGGAAGCGAACAGCCGCTGGCGCGGCGAATGCTTTGTCTTTGACGAGCGCGTCGCGCTCGGCCACGGCCTGCGAGAGCGCTCAAGGGGCCCTGATTCCGATGAGTGACGTCAAGACGCTCAGCGACCGCATCGATACGCTGGAGACCCGGCTGATGTTTCAGGACGAAGCCATCGAGACTCTGAACAAGACCATCACCGAGCAATGGCTCAAGATCGACGCGCTGACGCGCCAGCTCGTCAATCTGAATGAGCGCCTGCAGGAGGCCGAGACGCAAGCACCGGGTGCGGCGAACGAACGGCCGCCGCATTACTGAAGTCGCGACCCGAACGTCGGCGACGCGCCTTCGGTGGCTGGCCAATCTATCGAAACGCCGCCCGGATCTTGTCCCAAAGCGTTGCAGCTTCGCCGCTCGGCCTTGACGGCGCCGGCTGCGCTGCGCTCACCGGGTCGGATGCCGGGAAGCTGCCGATCAGACCAGCTTCCAGCATCGCGTCGGCATCCCGGTCGGCCCGAGCGGCCTCACGGGGATCGGCCGCATGCTTGTCATGTGGCGCAGGATTGAATTTATCGGCCATTTTGAGCCTCCATCACCGGTTAACGCGGCCGCCATCGCGACGTTCCCGACGGGAGTTTCGTCACAAGCTCTCCGGACAACGGCCGGCCGGCGCATCCGCCGGTAGCGCGGACGGATAAAATTGCGATCTTGTCTTGGCCTGGTCGGCGTCCGTAGTGTATCAGGGGCGGCACCTCGCCTCCGAATTACCCCGCGGAACCAGCGTTTGACCCAGATTCATCCCATTAAACCCTTCCTTGAAGTGCTTTCCGGCCGAAAGCAGCCAATACCGCCGATCTGGATGATGCGGCAGGCTGGCCGTTATCTGCCGGAATATCGCGAGTTGCGGGCGAAGGCCGGCGGCTTTCTCGATCTTTGCTTCACGCCGGAATATGCCGCCGAAGTCACCCTACAGCCGATCCGCCGTTTCAACTTCGATGCCGCGATCATCTTCTCGGATATTCTGGTCATTCCCTTCGCGCTCGGCCGCGCCGTGAGATTCGAAGTCGGCGAGGGTCCGCGGCTCGATCCGCTGGACACGCCGGAGAAAGTCAAAACGCTGGCATCGCATGCCGATTTCGCCAAGCTTGAACCGGTGTATGAGGCGCTGCGCCGCGTCCGCCGCGAACTCGATCCCAAAATCGCGCTGATCGGTTTCTGTGGAGCGCCATGGACGGTCGCGACCTACATGGTAGCCGGGCAAGGCACCCCGGATCAGGCGCCGGCGCGGCTGATGGCCTATCGTCACCCCGAGGCGTTCGCGAAAATCATCGACGTGCTGGTCGAGAACTCGATCCAGTATCTGCTGGGGCAGCTTGCGGCCGGCGCCGA
The DNA here is from genome assembly GCA_049587575.1 of Bradyrhizobium sp. Taxonomy (GTDB): domain Bacteria; phylum Pseudomonadota; class Alphaproteobacteria; order Rhizobiales; family Xanthobacteraceae; genus Bradyrhizobium. Next base: position 4,316 of record JBAVEE010000322.1, on the reverse strand, counting down.
CGCGCTGCAGATCTTCGACACCTGGGCCGGGGTGCTGCCGCCGCGCGAATTTGCGCGCTGGTCGACCGAGCCGACTCGCCGCATTGTCGAGGGCGTGCGCAAAGCGGTCCCGGATGCGAAGATCATCGGCTTTCCCAGAGGCGCCGGCGCGCTGCTGCCGGGATATGTCGAAGCGACCGGCGTCGATGCCGTCAGCATCGACTGGGCGGCCGAGCCATCCTTGATCCGCGAGCGCGTGCAGAACCGCGTCGCCGTTCAAGGCAATCTCGATCCCTTGGCGCTGATCGCGGGCGGCGCGGCGCTTGATCGCGCCATCGAAGACGTGCTTTCGAATTTTGCCGGCGGCCGGCTGATCTTCAACCTCGGCCACGGCATTCAGCCGGAAACCCCGATCGCCCATGTCGAACAGATGCTGAGGCGGGTGCGGGCGTATCGGGGATAGATTTATCCTGGCCGGCTGCGTTCGATGATCGCGGCTGCACCCTTGGCCAGAAGTTCGAGCCCGACCGCGCGGCCGAGTTCACGCGGGCGGTCGGCGGGCCCGGAGCGCGTGGCCTCGATGAACAACCCGCCGGCTTCATCCAGCACCGAGGCGGTCAGCGACATCTGCGCGCCCTGAATGGTTGAAAATCCCGCGATGGGCGAGTTGCAATGGCCGTTGAGCACCCACAGCACCTCGCGCTCGGCGTCGGCGCTGCGGTGCGCGGCGGCATCGTCGATGGCAGCCAGGATACCCCGCGTTTGCCAGTCCAGGGCGGCGCATTCCACCGCGACAATCCCCTGCCCGACCGCCGGCAGCATCTGCTGGACCGAAAATTCCCGGGCGATGCGGCCGGCGAGGCCAACGCGCTCCAGCCCGGAGCGTGCCATGATCAGCGCGTCAGCAGGACCTGCCTCGCCGCCGCCAGGAAGCCGCTGCTTTTCGAGATGATCAAGCTTGCGCACCCGGGTGTCGGCGGCGCCGCGATAGTGGATTACCTCGACTTCCGGAAACAGCCGGCGCGCATAGGCTGCGCGCCGCACCGCATTGGTGCCGATCTTGAAACCCTTGCCGCGCGAGTGCGTGAATTCCTCGATCGAAATTCCCGGCCGCAGCACCAGCACGTCGCTCGCGGAATCGCGCTTGAGGGTCGCGCCGATCACCAGCCCCGGGGTGTCCTCGTTGCCCGGCATGTCCTTGAGCGAATGCATCGCGGCATGCAGTTTTCCCGACCGGACGGCATCGCGAATTTCAGCCACGAAAGCGCCGCCCTTGCCGCCATGCTGCAGGAGCTTGCTGGTCTGGTCGGAATCGCCCGTCGTTTCGAACTTGACGATTTCGACATCGATATCGGGAACGGCCGCGGCGAGACGCCGGGCAATTTCCTCGGTTTGGGCCAATGCCATGGCGCTCTTGCGCGTGCCGATCCGCAGTCGAATTGCCGCCATCAACGCTCCGATCGATGCTGCCGCAGGAATCGCGGCTGATCTTGGGGCTGGAAGATAGAACGCGGCGATGCCGGAATGCAAACGCGCCCCTCAGGGGTCCCCGCGCTAACGCGCGTCTTCCAGAATCATGTCGGATGCTTTCTCCGCGATCATGATGACCACCGCATTGGTGTTGCCCGATACCAGATCCGGCATCACCGAGGCATCGACCACGCGCAGGCCTTCGACCCCGCGAAGGCGAAGCCGCTGATCGACGACCGCGAGAGGATCATTTCCCATCCGGCACGTCGACGTCGGGTGATAAATGGTGCTGCCTCGCGCACGGCAATAGCTCAGCAACGCCTCGTCGCTCACGACCTTTGCGCCGGGGTCGACCTCTTCGACGACGTAGGAACGGAGCGCCGGCGCCTGCAAGATCTTCCGCAACATCTTCAGGCCTTCGACATTGGCGGTGCGGTCGACCTCGGTCGAAAGGTAGTTGATCCGGATTTCCGGAGGTGCCGCAGGGTCAGCGCTGCGGATGCGAAGCGAACCGCGGCTCTCGGGCCGCAACTGGCAGACCGACGCTGTGAAACCGGAAAACGAATGCAGCTTCTCTCCCATCTTGTCGGTAGAGAACGGCAGAAAATGAATCTGGATATCGGGCGTCGCCAGACGGGGATTGGTCCTGAAGAATGCCCCCGAGGTACCGGCGGCGATCGTCAGCGGGCCGGTCCGGAACGCCGCATATCGCAGTCCGGTCAGGATTTTGCGAATCGGGCTGTTGACGACATCGTTGAGCGTAATTTGCTGAGAGCAGCGCATCACCACCCTGACCTGCAGGTGATCCTGCAGGTCGTGCCCTACCCCCGGCGCGTCCAGCACGACATCGATGCCATGCTTGCGCAACAGCTCTGCCGGGCCCACGCCGGAGAGCTGCAGCAACTGCGGAGAATTGAACGCCCCGCCCGACACCAGGACTTCCTTGCGCGCCCGCGCCCTCTTCAAAGTTCCTGCCTGGCGGTATTCGACCGCGTCGGCACGACGTCCATCGAACACGATGCGTTGCGCCAGCGCGGAAGTCTCGACCCGCAGGTTGTTGCGGCCCTTGGCGGAGCCAAGATAGGCGACCGCAGCACTTGCTCTTCTTCCGTGCCGTGTCGTGGTCTGGAAAAATCCGGCGCCTTCCTGCGAGGCGCCGTTGAAATCCGGATTTTCCGGCAGGCCGGCCTCGACCGCAGCCGTGATGAAGGCTCGGGAGAGCGGATCGGGATGCCCCAAATCGGACACCGGCAGCGGGCCACCGGCGCCGTGAAAGTCATCCGCGCCGCGCTGCTGGTCCTCGGCTTTCCTGAAAAAAGGCAGCACGTCGTCGTATCCCCAGCCGTGGTTGCCATGCTGACGCCAGCGATCGTAGTCCTCGTGCTGGCCGCGGATATAAAGCAAGCCGTTGATCGAACTCGATCCGCCCAGCACCTTGCCGCGGGGCTGAAACACGCTTCGCCCTTCCAGTCCCGGCTCCGGCTCGGTCTGATACATCCAGTTGACGGACTTTTCCTTGAACAGCTTGCCATATCCGAGCGGCACATGAATCCAGAGGTTGGTATCCTTTGGACCAGCCTCGAGCAGCAGCACCGAATTCCTTCCGTCCGCGCTGAGGCGATTGGCGAGTACGCATCCGGCCGAGCCGGCGCCGACGATGACGTAGTCGAATTCGGAAGCGTCCATGCTTAACGAGGCTTTGGTGCTCATGTCATTTTCTCGCTCGCGGCATTGCCGGTGCAGCCCATGCCAGATTGATAATGCGGGCAATATAAGGAGCGGCAACGGGCGGTCTGATCGCGTATCCATGATCAGACGGCCGCTCGGTTTCGAGACCCGTCGAAGAGAACAGCAATACCCGCCTATTTGATTTGAACCATCCCGACCTGATTGGTCAGGCTGTTGGCCATGACGGGGTTGCCGTCGGGCGCGACACTCATGTTGCGCACAATGTCGCCGCCGCCGGGGATTGCCCAGCTCTGGAATTTCTCCGTACCCGGATCAAAGCGAACGACAGTGTTGGGTTTAGCGTTTGATTCGCTGTACCACACCGCGCCCTTGGTAAACACCATGCCGTAGGGCTCGGACTTCGGTCCGCTCGGCGACGGCCACTCCTTGACCGCACCCGTGGCGAGATCAAGCTTGCCGATATAGCCGCGCGCAAAGTCGGCGTACCAGACCATGCCGTCGGGACCGATCGCAAGGCGCCGCGGCCGGGCATCCGCATTGGGCAACGTGTATTCCTTGATCGCGAGGGTCTTCGGATTGATGGTGGCGATCTTGTTGGCGCCGAATTCGACAAACACCGGAATACCCTGGGCGTTGATCTGGATCCCGTAGGGGCGCGACTTCGGCGTCGGCGAGGTCAGAAGCTTGATCGCGCCGGTCGCCGGATCAAGCCGGCCGACAAAGTTCGACTGCTGCACCGTGAACCAAAGAATCCCGCTCTGGTCGAAACTCAGGCTGTGCGGGTCCTTCGCATTCGCGTCCGGCAGCGGATATTCGGTAACAAGACCGGTGTTGGGATCGAGCTTGCCGATCAGCCCGGTGAGGTTGCCGGTGAACCAGATATTGCCGGCCTTGTCGTCGACCAGCCCATGGGGTCCAGTGAACGCCGACTTCAGCGTATATTCCCTGATAGCGCCGGTCTTCGGATCGACCCGGCCAAGCTTGTTGGCCAGTTGCGCCGCCCACCAGATCGAGCCGTCCCGAGCGCCCAACGGATCATGCGGGCGGGCTCCCTGAGTGGGCACGTCCCACATCTTGATAACCACCTTCGCCGGCCCATCGAGAATGACCGCCTCCGGGCGCTTGCGCTCCGGGAAGCTCTTCATGAGGTATGCGGTCAGGGGTCCCCACTCTTCGGC
>JBAVEE010000321.1:0-8225 GCA_049587575.1 Bradyrhizobium sp. | reverse complement strand
GATAGGTGACGGTGGCCAGCCCGATATGCGGATGCGGGCGCACGTCCATGCCCTTGCCGGACATGAACTGTACCGGCCCGAAATGATCGAAGAAGATGAAGGGGCCGACCATCTGCCGCTTGCCATGCGGCAGCGCGCGGCGCACCGCAAAGCCGTCGCCGAGGTCACGGGTGCGCGGCACGATGACCAATTCCAGCGCATCGCAGGATTTGGCGTCGCCGAGGACGGGGTCGTTGTCGGGAAGCCAGCTCACCGTTTTTCCATTGGGTTTTCCATCACCTGTTCGCCGGCATCATAGCAGCAATCCCCGGGGCTCGTCCAAGCGCGGAAATGTCATCCCGTCACTCCGCCGCGGCGATCCGCGGCCGCCCGACAAAGCCGGTCTCCTCGCCAAAGCGCTCGACCATGACCGCCGGCAGGTCCTTGGCCTTTTCGGTGACGCAGGCGCCGGAACGCACCGCGTAACGGTCCTGACGGGCAAGCTGCGCGGGTGCGGTGCCCTCGCGCAGCGCGCGGGCCGACTCCATCACCAGCTTGCGGAAATGCATGATGCCGAGATCGGTCGGGCCGAGATGTTCGCGGCTGCGGTCGGCGATCGGGCCCTGGCTGTCCTGCACCGCCGCGTCCTGTTCCGACACGCCCGTGATGCCGGTGTAGCTCCTGGTCTTCTGCAGTTTGCGGTCGATCAGATAGTCGTTGGCCTTGTTGCGCAGCGGCACGTAATTCTCGTCGACTTCCGCGATCACGCCGTTGCCATGCGCATACACCTCGCGCTCCGCCTCGGTCAGCGGGCGCTCCGGATTCCAGGCATAGGTGTAAATCCAGCAATTGGTATCGGTCACCGGGACAAAGCTCTGGCCGAAAATATTCTCGCCCGGCATCGCGCTCGGCGCATAGGCGTGCACCGGCATCAGGAACTGGGCGATGCGCCAATAGATGGTGTTGCCGGCGGCAAGCCGTCCGCCCGCGATCGTCAACCCGGCGTCATGCGGCTGGATCTTGATGACAGGACGCGGGTCCTCGGCGATCCAGCGCATGTGATCGGTGTTCATGCGGGCGAGCGGGTTGATGAAGTGCTTCCTGATATCGAGGATTTCATCCTCGCCCTTGTCGAAGCTCAGATGCGCGAAGGTGAAATGCGCGGTGTCGATCGAGCCTTCCAGCGCCTGCACCCAGTTGCAGTCCTGCCATTTCTTCGAGACGTAGCGGTGCGAGGCCGGCACCAGCGCCATCTCCAGGTCAGGCAAATCAGGCATTTCCCCGGCCGGGCCCATATAGGCCCAGATCATGTCGCCCCATTCGCGCGCCGGATAGGATTTGATGCGAATCAGGTCCCTGGCGTTGAGGTCGGGATAGGAGGTCGGCATGTCGACGCAAGCGCCGTCGGTGTCGAATTTCCAGCCGTGATAGACGCAGCGGATGCCGCATTCCTCAACGCGGCCGAGCCAGAGATTGGCGCCGCGATGCGGACAATATTGATCGATGATTCCGACCACGCCGCGGGTGTCCCGGAAGGCGAGCATCTCCTCGCCCATGACGGTGATCTTCTTCGGCGGGCAATCGGCTTCCGGCAATTCCTCGGATAAAAGAACCGGCAACCAGAACCGCCGCAGCAGTTCGCCCATTGGCGTGCCCGCACCGCTTTCGGTGAGGAATTGGTTGTCCTCCGCACGGAGCATGGCGCGCCTCCGATGTTATCTTTTGACCGAGATTGGCGCAGGTCAGGCTGGGCGTCAACGCGACTTGTTCTCGCGGCGCGGACAGCGCAAGTCGGTTGCAATATTACAAATATACAACGACCATGCGTTCATTGGACCAAAGAGAGCTAATGACAAGTCGTAGGTTTAACCACAGCTTGCCGCCGCGCGATCCAGCCGACCGCATCCTACCGGCGACCGCGCGGGACCTCGGCGCGCCGCTGATTACGCGGGATCGCCTGTTGCTGAAATACGGTGAGGACGGCCAGGTCAGCACGATCCCGTGCTGAGAACTTATCGCGTATCTCGCCGGCAAGCTGCTTAAGGGGAGTTTCGACGATCTTCGGCAGAGGTGAGACAAAATAAGAAATGCCTCTTCCTCGCGCCGCTCCTATTGCAGGAGAATCGGCAGATTGAGCGGGCCGCGGAAACCGAATCCGTGCCAGCGCACGCCCGCGGGATCAGGCAAGGTCATGTTGGGGAAGCGCTCGAACAGCATCGGCAGCAGGATCGCACCAACGGTTCGCCGCGACAGGTGCGCGCCAGCGCAGTGATGCGGACCGTTGCCAAAGGCCTGGTGAGGATTGGGCTCGCGCAGGCCGTTGTAGTTCTCGCCATCTTCGAAGACCTCCTCGTCTCGATTGGCCGACGCCTGGATCGTCATCACGGTGTCGCCTTTCGGGATGAAGCAGCCGCGAATTTCCGTGTCTTCCAGCACAAGCCGTGAACTCGCCTGGATCGGCGCCACCCACCGCACCCCTTCCTCGAAGGCGGAGCGCCATTTGTCGCCTGCGCGCACGGCGTCAAGCTGATCCGGATTGGTGAGCAGGCCGTAGAGGATCGTCAGCAGGGCGTCGCGCGGCTCGTTGATGCCGCCGCCGATCGCGATCTTCACATTGGCGATCATCTGGCTTTCCGGAATCGGATCCTTCGCGTTCACCATGAAGGAGAGCGCTGAGGAATCCGGTTCGGCCCGCACGCGTTCGGCGTTGGCGCGAATGCTTTTGTCCATCTCCGCATTGGCGATGTCGGACGCTTCGAAAGGCCCCGGCGTCCAGCCGAAATTGCCGGCGCCGTCGATCAGCGTCTGCGACCATCGCTGCATGTCCTCGTCGCTCGCGTCCGGAACGCCCATCGCATGTGCCAGAATCCGCGCGGCAAGCGGTCCTGCGAGCGTGGGAAAGAGATCGACCACCTCGCCGCGCGGCAGCCGGTCGAGATACGACGCGGCCAGTTTCGCATACAGCGGCGCCCAGACGGTTTCGATCGTCTTCGGCATCAGGGCCGGCATCATCGCCATGCGTTCGGTCCGGTGCTCGTCGTGGTCCTTGCGCATCAGCGTATGCGCGAGAAAGGCGCGCTTCATCGGCGTGTTCGGGTCGTCGGAGCTGAACAACGCCGCGTTGTCCTTCACGTATTTGGTATCGGCGGCCTTGGTGAGGAAGGTTCGGCCCACGGATTTGACCCGCAATACCGGCGCTTCGCGTCTCAGGCGCCGGTAGATCGGATAGGGATCGCGCGTGAGCTCTTCGATCGTGATGGTCTCGTCGAGGGGGGCCAGGCACGCGGTCGGCATGGGGTGATCCTGTTGGTTGTTGGCCAGTATGTGCCAAGGCGAGCATATTGGCAGGCGAGAAACAGCGCGATCCGGCGTCCGCCGCACCGGCAGGCGTGGAGCCGGTCGTCGACAGCGACAATCGCGCCGTTGAAGAGCTATTGCATGCGAGCGACGATAAGCGTGCTCCGTGCTTTGATAACCACCGCCGGGAAGGCCGGAGTCTTACTCGGCCGCCGCCGTCGGCTTCGCGCCCGCGCCGTAGCGCTGGTCGATATAGTCGATCACCATTGCCTTGAATTCGGCTGCGATGTTGGGGCCGCGCAAGGTGCGGAATTTCTTGCCGTCGACGAACACCGGCGCCGCCGGGGTTTCGCCGGTGCCGGGCAGGGAGATGCCGATGTCGGCGTGCTTGGATTCGCCGGGGCCGTTGACGATGCAGCCCATGATCGCGACGTTGAGCTCCTCGACGCCGGGATAGCGGGTTTTCCAGCTCGGCATTTCGTCCCGGATGAAATCCTGGATCGAGCGCGCCAGCTCCTGGAACGTGGTCGAGGTGGTGCGGCCGCAGCCGGGGCATGCCGCCACCAGCGGCACGAAAGTGCGGAAGCCCATGGTCTGCAGCAGTTCCTGCGCGACCTGGACCTCCAGCGTGCGATCGCCGCCGGGCTCGGGCGTCAGCGAAATCCGGATGGTGTCGCCGATGCCTTCCTGCAGCAGAATGCCGAGCGCCGCGGATGACGCGACGATGCCCTTCGATCCCATGCCGGCCTCGGTCAGGCCGAGATGAATCGCATAATCCGAACGGCGCGCGAGTTCCTGGTACACCGCGATCAGGTCCTGCACCGCGGAGACCTTGGCCGACAGGATCATCCTGTTTTTCGGCATGCCGAGTTCCTGGGCGCGGGCGGCCGACAGCAACGCCGACTGCACCATCGCCTCGCGGGTGACCGCGCGGACATCCTTCGGCGCGGCCAGCAGCGCGTTTTCATCCATCAGCCTGGTGAGCAATTCCTGGTCGAGCGATCCCCAATTGGCGCCGATCCGCACCGGCTTGTCGTTCTTGTTGGCGATCTCGATGATGTCGGCGAACTGGGTGTCGCGCTTGTTCTTGAAGCCGACATTGCCGGGATTGATCCGGTATTTGTCGAGCGCCTCGGCGCAGGCCGGGTAGTCCGCCAGCAGCTTGTGCCCGATGTAATGGAAGTCCCCGATCAGGGGCGTCGTGATGCCGCGCTTGCGCAGGCCGTCGCGGATATGCGGCACGGCCGCCGCCGCTTCGTCGCGATCGACCGTGATGCGCACCATTTCCGAGCCGGCGCGCGAAAGCGCCGCGACCTGCGCGATGGTGCCTTCGACATCGGCGGTGTCGGTATTGGTCATCGACTGCACGACAATCGGCGCGCCGCCGCCGACGGCGACATTGCCGACCATGACCTGCGTGGTTTCATGCCGGGCCTTGGGTCCGGCGACGTCGTCGTGCGGTGGTTTTACGGGCTTGTTCATGGGGCCTCAAATATCAGGTTTTGGTGACATTCAGCAATGGATCAGTGGGAACCTGGGCCTCGGGATTGGGGCGATTAACCAAGTAGAGCCCGGCAATGACGAGGAGGGCCGCGGCGCCGAACGTCAGGGTCAGGGCATCATGCATGATGAAATAGCTAGCCACCACGCCAAACAAAGGGGTGATGAAGGTAAATGCCGACAATTTGCTGGCGGCATAGGTTTTCACCAGCGCAAACCACAGCAAAAACGTCAATCCGACCACCCAGAACGCCTGATAGGCCATCAGCGACAGTGCCAGAGAACCAGGAACCCGGGTCAGGGTTTCGCCGGAAACCCAGGCCGCCAGACCCAGAATCGGGATCGATAGCGCCACCTGGTAGCCCAGCGCCTTTTCGGGCGGGGCCCGGAGCAGCGCCGTTGCCTTCACAAGCAGGGTTGTCGCCGCCCACAAGGCGCCGCCGCCGACGATCAGGAGGTCCCCGAGCAGCACATTGGAATCGACATCGGGCTGGGGAACGCCGATCGCCAGCGCCACGCCGGCGAAGCTCAAGCCCAGTCCGCCCCATTGCGAGGCGCGCAGCCGCTCGCCGAGAAATTGATAGGAGCCCAGCGCCACAAAAAACGGCGCGGTATAGAGGAACACCACCGCGCGCGATGCCGACGTCAGCCGCAATCCTTGATAGATCAGCACGAATTCGAAGCCGAACAACAGCCCCGCGAACAGCCCGGGGCCCAGGGTGCCGTCGAATGCGAAGATCTTCACGCCGCGCAGCCGGGCGATCAACAACAGCACGGGCAACGCGCCGGCGGACCTGATCATGGCCTGCAGCATCGGCGGAATATCGGGCAGTGCCAGCTTGACCGCGATCTGGTTGAAGCCCCAGCTCAGGCAGAGCATCAGCATCAGCGCCATCGCGCCCGGGCTGAGCGGACGCCCGGCCGATGCAATCGCCAGTTTTTCTGAAGACATGAACCCTCGTGCCGGCTTATCGCCGTGTTGTTGGGGCATGATCCCGAAAAGTGGCGTTCCGGCTTTCGGAGACGGTCATGCCCAAAAAATCAAACCCTCTGGCAATGCGCGCAAATGCCGGTGATTTCGACGACCGACATTTTTGGGACAAAGCCGGTGGCGCGCGCGGCCGCGTTGAGGCTCTGCGCCACCGGGACTGCCGGGATTTCGCCGACCGAACCGCAGCGCTCGCAGATCAGAAATGCCACCATCGCGGCGGCATCATGGTCATGCGCGCAGGCGATAAACGCGTTGCGGCTCTCGATGCGATGGACGAGGCCGTTCCCAATCAGGAAATCGAGGGCACGATACACCGTGATCGGCGCCGGCCGCGGCATGGCTTTGGCGAGTTCATCGATCACCTCATAGGCGCCGAGCGGCCGGTGGCTGGATAACAGCGCCTGCAGCACCTGGCGGCGGATCGGCGTGAATTTCTGTCCCCTTAGCTTGCAGACCCGTTCGGCATGCTGCATCGCGTCCGCGGTGCAGCGGCCATGGTCGTGATCGGGCGCGGGAAATGTCGGTTTTGCCAGCCTCATGCCGGCCAACCTAGCATTTTGGCGGCCAAACCCAAATCCGGCCCGGCCCGGGCTCCAGCCAGCCATGTGCCTTGCGCGGAGCAGCCCTTCGGGGGCTGGCCATGAAAAAATCATAAGCTAGCTTATTATAACAAAGCTTATGGAGGCGATGCCGATGCCCCGCGGTTCCGTGGATATGAACTTCCTGTTTACGCTTGGCGAATTGCAACGGCTGGTGCGCGCCTATGCCGACAAGCAGGCGGCGCGCTACGGCATTACCCGCGCGCAATGGGCGGTATTGGCCAAGGTCCAGCGCACCGAGGGCCTGAAGCAGTCGGAACTCGCCGAACAGATGGAAATGCAGCCGATCACATTGACGCGACTGGTCGACCGCCTTTGCGACCATGGCTGGATCGAGCGCCGCAGCGACGACACCGACCGCCGCGTCAACCGGCTCTACCTGCGCAAGGCCGCGCGTCCTTTGCTCGGCAAATTGGCCGGCCTGCGTTCCGAACTCACCGCGACCGCGCTCGAAGGCATCAATCCATCCGATGCCCATCGCCTTCTCGCCCAGCTCGAAACGATCAAGGAAAACGTGCGCAACGCAATCCAGGGTCCGGCCGGACAACCTGCAGGGAAGGAACAGCGTTATGGCTGATCCGGTATTGAAATTTCCGCCCGACCAGAAGGGCGCTCCAGCGCAAGCTCCCCGGAAAAAGATTTCCGCCGAGCCGCGCCGCCGGCTGATGGCGGCGCTGCGGCGCTACCGCCGCACGCTGTTGCTCGTGGTGCTGCCGGCGGTCGCGCTGATCGCGGGCGTGATTTTCTATCTCAATGGCGGACGCTACGTGTCCACCGACGACGCCTATGTCGGGGCACAAAAGGTTCTGATCACGCCGGACATTTCCGGCAAGATCGAAAAGGTCGTGGTCCGGGAAGGCCAGCAGGTCAAGGACGGCGACGTCCTGTTCGAGATCGATCCGGTGCCGTTCCGCTTCGCCGTGCAGCAGGCCAGGGCCACGCTCGACCAGACCCGCACCACCTATGACAATCTGGCGGCCAACATCAAGATCTACCAGCAGATGGAGGATCTCGCGCAGCAGGCCGTCGACCTGAAGCAGCGCGACGTCGAACGCAAGAGCACGCTCGTCAAGAGCAATTTCGGCTCCCAGCTCGACCTCGACAATGCATCGAACGCCTTTGTCACCGCCAAAGCGCAGCTCGAATATCTCAAGCAGCAGCTTTCGAACGCCAAGACCCAGTTGCTCGGCAATCCCGATTTGCCGATCGATCAGTTTCCGCCCTATGCGCAAGCCAAGGCGGCGCTCGACCAGGCCGAGCGCAATCTCGATCACACCGTGATGCGCGCGCCGATGGCGGGCATTGCGACGCAGGTCGACCAGATTCAGCTTGGTCGCTTCGTCGCGGCGGGCACCCCGGTGCTCTCCGTCATCGACACCGCGAAGCCATGGGTCGACGCCAACCTGAAGGAATCCGACTTCACCTATGTCGGGGTGGGGCAGCCGGTCTCGATCGAGGTCGATGCCTTCCCCGATCATGTCTTCAAGGGCACCATCGGCTCGCTCAGCCCCGGCACCGGCGCGCAATTCGCGATCCTGCCGCCGCAGAACGCTACCGGCAATTTCGTCAAGGTGGTGCAGCGGGTGCCGGTGCGAATCTATTTCGACAGCAACGACAAGGCCGTGCAGAAGCTGAAGGCCGGCATGAGCGCCTATACCACCATCGATACCGGCCATCGCCGCTCGCTGGCGGGGCTGCTCGGCCTGTCGCCGGCGGCGGCGAAGCAGGAATAGCCGGCCATGGCGACAACGGCCGCAGCCCCGATCGCGGTCCCCGGCCTGCGCCGCAACATGGTGACGATCTGCGCCATGACCGCGACCATCATGCAGGCGCTGGACACCACCATCGCCAATGTCGCG
>JBAVEE010000320.1:0-3409 GCA_049587575.1 Bradyrhizobium sp. | reverse complement strand
CATCGATCGCATAGGTGTTGGTGAGGCCTTCCTGGCCGTAGACCACGACCCGCAGTTTGTCGCCGGCGTCGAGCCTGTAGGCGGTGTCATGGGCCACCGGCATCGGCGCGGCCGCATAGGCTTCCTGCGCCGGCGCGTAAGTGCGTCGCGGGGAAGCGGCGAAGCTTTCGCGCAGCGCGCCGATGGCGCCACCGGAATTCGCTACGGCGGTTGCGGGCGCTGAATTGTAAGGCTGGCCGTAGGCCATCGCATCGAGATCGCTCCGCGGCTGCATTGTGGCGACAGGAGAGGTCGTCTGCATGCAGCCCGACAGGGCGAGCGCGGTCATAGCGGCAATGATAGGCAATCGAAAAACGCGCGCAACCCGCACCGGAGCCATCCCCTCTAGCGAGACAGCCCCAGTCTTGCACCGGTTATGGTTAACAAACCGTTTTTGCCGGCAGATGAGCCCCGCTGATGGGGGGAGCCGGAGCCGCCCCCCGCAGCGAAGCGATCAGGCGGTGACGCCCGCGCCGATCGGACACGACACCCCGGTTCCGCCGAGCCCGCAATAGCCGGCCGGATTCTTGGCCAGATATTGCTGATGGTAGTCCTCGGCGAAATAGAATTCGCCTGACGGCGCGACTTCGGTGGTGATGGTGCCGAGACCCTTTGCCGCCAATGCCTTTTGATAGGCGGCCTTCGATCCATCCGCGGCTTTGCGCTGGGCGTCGCTGAACGTGTAGATCGCCGAACGATACTGGGTCCCGACGTCGTTGCCTTGCCGCATGCCCTGGGTCGGGTTGTGGCTTTCCCAAAACGTCTTCAGGAGTTGGTCGTACGAAATCCTTTTCGGATCGAACACCACCAGCACCACTTCGGTATGACCGGTACCGCCAGAACATACCTCCTCATAGGTCGGGTTCCTGGTATGGCCGCCGGCATATCCCACGGCGGTTGTATAGACACCGTCACCAAGTTCCCAGAATTTGCGCTCCGCACCCCAGAAGCAGCCGAGCCCGAACGCCGCCTGTTCCAGGCCCGCGGGATAGGGTGGCTGGAGTTGATGGTCGTTGACAAAATGGCGGCTGGCCGTCGGGATCGGATTGGCGCGCCCCGGCAGCGCCTCAGCGGCGCTCGGCAGTGCAGTGGTCTTGCGCATGAACAACATGGGTTACCTCCCTGCGAGATGCATTCGACATGGCGACAATGCGTGACTTCGATATAAGCCTTTACGCAGGCTATGGCAGCCCCGTTACGGCGGAGCGTCGAACGCAAACCGGCCCGCCATGCGCCGGGGTCAGTTCCTCGAATAGCCGATCAACGGCTTGCGCGGCCGGAACAGCAGCATCAGCAGAATTCCAAGTACGCCCATGACCGCGAAAACCGGCTGATCCAGGATCACGCGGACGACGCTGTTCCAGAGCCAGGGCGCGGTGCGTAGCACCCAGGCGTGGAACGCTTGCTGGCTGGATTGATGGACATCGTTCCAGAACTCGCCGAGCCGGGTGAACCGCAAGGTCTGATCGGCGACCCAGCGGGCCCCGTCATAGACCATGAAGACAAATCCGCCGGCCAGCAGCAACAGCCCCATAAGGCGGAAAAAACCGCGGATCATGCCTCACCTTATACCTGTCGCGCCCGAAAGTGCAGTCAGCCATTAACGGGGCAGCGTGGGAAATTCAACCTCATCAGCAACTTATCGGCCTTTTTGCGGCCAGCGTCCGCTCTCGAAAGAGGCCAGAAGGCGTTGACGCTGCAAAGCGCGCCCTCTATAACACCGGCAATGGCGGCGGGTGCAATCCCGCCGCCGCTGTTCTTTGAGCAACGCCGCCACGTGAGCCTATGCTCCGAGCGCGGCATTATCGCAGAACACCCGAAAAGCATATCAGCGTCGATCACGCGGTTGAACCGTCGGAACGTTTACGTCAGCTCGCGATCGGTTACCGTCGAAGGACATTTGAGAACATGGCCAATACTACTTCCGCCAAAAAGGCGACGCGCAAGATTGCCCGCCGCACCATTATCAACAAGTCGCGCCGCACCCAGATGCGCGGCGCGGTACGATCGGTCGAAGAGGCCATCAAGAATGGCGACCGCGATGCGGCGTTGAAGGCGATGGCGAATGCTGAGCCGGAGCTGATGCAGGCAGCGCAGCGCAAGATCATTCACAAGAACAATGCAAGCCGAAAGGTTTCGCGGCTCGCGCATCAGATCGCAAAGCTTGCGAAATGAACTGATCGAGAAGTTATTCTTCCAAAAGCCCGGCAGTGCCGGGCTTTTTTTGTTTTGCAGACGTATGTTTCGGCGGTCCAAATTCTTGCGCGCCGTACTTTTACGGGCGCTATGCCTGGCGACGGGCTTGGCAAGTTGACGATGGCGACGAAGGTATCGATGCCGGCGCTTTGATCGGAGAAGCTTTCGAAAAAGCAATCGCGATTGCGCGACGGCATTCAACAGCCCCGCAGGGTTACCCTTGTTCGACGAGCAAAAAAAATCGCGCGTGCGTAGTCACTTATCGGCATAGCGGCGATTGGTTGTTCGAAAATTCCCTTCCGCCTCGTTCAAACGTAAACAATTTATGAATTTATTTTAGGCAATCGCGAGAAATATGACAGCGGCCGGCCGTTTCGAATCTGCGCACAGATTCAAAACCTTGCGACTTCGCACGAAAGTGGCGGGCTGAATTGGCGAGCGCCAAGTCGTTTTTGCCGACACCTGCCGTGAATCATTTTCGTTGCGGGAAACAAGGCTTGATGTATCTCTTAGAGCGTTCGCGGCGCCCACGGATCTTGAGACCAGCGCGGTTTAAGGTTCGGGGCGGACGTGCAGATCGGCGGCGGTGTGCGCGTTGGCGACGCTTTCCAAGCGATTGTCGGATTCAAACTCATAGCAATATGGGTATCGGAGTTCTGTGTCGAAATTTCTCAGGCGGGACGCTCGCGTCCCGTTGGCTTTGAACAAGAGAAATACGCACAGGCCCACCGACCGCACCGAAGGCGAGGCACGCGAGCGGGCTGGAATGAGCGGGCGGAGCGGAATGGCGTAACGACTGGACCAATTGGGTTTCAGGCGTCGCCGATCGAAATTTAGTACAGCTGGGATGACAACTTGCCGTGGGCAATCACGGTGAGGCGGGGAGGTTGCATGTCTTACGAAATCGTCACGGTTTTCAATCTGACGTTATTTTCAAATGATGCCGTATTGGACGCGCTGGATAGCGCCTGCACGCGGCCTCTCCCGCGAGCTCCGGACAGACCGTCGAGTACGCGCTAGCCTCGCGAACGCTTCCTTTCCAGCCGATGATTTGCCCGACGGCTTTGCGCCGAACGGCCGGTCTATGGCTGAAAGAGGAAACCTCGCTTGAGGCGCTCCCCGTGCGGGACACGCACGGCAGTTTCACCGTCAACAAAACTCCTTCAGAGAAGTC
>JBAVEE010000319.1:0-5534 GCA_049587575.1 Bradyrhizobium sp. | reverse complement strand
GCGGGGCGCTTCCGGAACGTGGACCGCTTCCTGGACGCGCGGCGAAGCCTCAGGCGCGCCGCGCAGGCGCTCGATCGCCGCCCGCGCCAGATCGTTGGCATCGCGGTGCTCCTCCGGAACGACCGCGGTCTCGACCGGCGGAACGGTATTCGGCGCGGCGACCACAGGCTCGGGAGCCGGCGCCGGAACGGCTCTGGCAGCGGCCTTCTCGCGCGGTGTCGGCTGATGACGGCGGGTCTCCGCCGGAACGCTCACGGGAATGCTGGCAGTCTCCGCCGGCTTGTCGGCGGGCTTCTCCACCGGCTTTTCGGCGGCCGATTTCTCGCTGATGGCCTTCTCGGAGATGCCCTTCGCCCTCACACCGACCGCGGGGATGCTGCCGAGGTCGGCAGATTTCTCGACCGGCTTTGAATCGCTCTTGAGATGGGCCTTTTTCGGCTCGGCCGATACCGCGGCCGCGGTGGCCGCCGCGTCGGCGCCAGGTCTGATGTTGATGTAATGATTAACGATATAGGCGCCGATGATGGTCGCAATCACCGACGGCAAGATATCCATGGCAAATTTGGAGACCAATTTCAGCATGCCGACCACTCCCGAGCGGGTTTTGATGCCCGAGCTTTGAGGCAGATCGGTGGCAATTCGGTAAACGGCGGGGTTATGGCTTCAACTCCACTTCAAGAAAGACGATTTCGCTCGCACTTTCGTTGAGCACGTCGTGTTCCACCCCGGCTTTGCGGAAATAGGATTTGCCGGGCCCGAGCTGCGCCTTGGAGCGTTCCCCGTTGGGCGCCACGATGGTCATCTCGCCTGCGGTCACGGGAACGATGACGTAATCCATCCCATGAATGTGATGCCCGGTGGCGCTGCCCGGCGCCAGCCGCCACTCGGTGACACGGACCTCCGGCGTATCGATCTGAACGTCGGATTTTGCGCTGATCATCGCCGATTTTCTCCCGCCCGGTCAGGGCACGAACACCAGGAACAGAAATACCGCAAATACCACGAGGTGGACCAGCCCGAAAAGGATGTTGGTGCGGCCGGTGCCCAGCGTCAGCATGCCGAGCACGAACGTCAACGCCAGCAGCACCATATGCTGGGCGGGAAGCCCAAGCACCAGCTGCTTGTCCAGCGCGTAGGCGGCGACAGCGACCGCCGGGATCGTCAGCCCGATGGTTGCAAGCGAGGAGCCGAGCGCGAGGTTGATGCTCTTCTGCAGATCGTTCTTGCGCGCGGCCCCGACCGCCGCGACGCTCTCCGGCAGCAGGATCAGCAGCGCCACCAGAATTCCGGCGAAGGCCGGCGGCGCGCCGATCAGGGCGGCACCTGCGTCGACCACCTGCGAGAATTTTTTCGCCAGCAACACCACGGCCAGCAGCGAAACCAGCAGCAACACGGTGCTGAGGAATATGGTCCGGTTCGAAAGATGCGTCCCCTCATCCGCGGCGCCGGTCAATTCGCCGACGAAATAATTCCGGTGCCGGACGGTCTGGGTATAGAGAAACACGGCATAGAGCAGGATGGTGACAATGCTGACGAAGCCGAGCTGGCCTGCCGAATAGACCGGCCCGGGCGTCGTCAGCGTGTAATTGGGCATGATCAGCGTGATCGTCGCCAGCACCACCAGAACGCTGAGATAGAGGCTCGATCCGGTCAACTGAATATCCTGCTCGCGATAACGCAGACCGCCGGCCAGGATACAGATGCCGACCAACCCGTTGCAGACGATCATCACCACCGCAAAGACGGTATCGCGCGCCAGCGTCGTCACCGTCTTCTCGCCCAGCATGATGGTGGCGATCAGCGCCACCTCGATGATGGTCACCGCCAGCGTCAACAGCAGCGTGCCATAGGGCTCGCCGATCCGCTCGGCGATCACCTCGGCATGATGAACGGCTGCGAACACCGTGCCGAACAGGATCACCAGCAGCACCGCCGCGAATACGACCCCCGCCGCCGATGGCGCGAAGCTGTAGCCAAGCGCGGTGACGCCCGCGAACAGCAGGACGGAAAGCGCCGGGAATATCCACGCCGATCGCGGCATCGGTCCGTGCGTGCTCATGTGTCCGTATCCTTAAACCACGGCGACGGGCTGCGCGCCATATGACAACAGCCCGTCAGCGGTTCGAGGCTTCGATAAAGCGTCGCGCCGTCGCCACGGCACCATAATCGCCCAGATCGTTATGGCCCCCTTCCGCAAACCGCACGAATTGTTTCGGCTCATTGGCGAGCGCGAATAACCGTTCGCCCAGATCGATCGAAATGGTGGAATCGCGTGCGCCATGCATGACCAGGAGGGGAGCCGTCACATGCGCAATGCGCTGGTCCGAGCGAAACTGATCCCTGATCAGCCAGCGTACCGGCAGAAGCGGGAACGCTGCGCCGGCAACCTCCGCGATCGAGGTGTAGGGAGCTTCGAGAACGAGCTTTCCGATCGGCTGATCTGCCGCCAGCGCGACGGCAACCCCGCTTCCGAGCGAAAAGCCCCAGACGACGATCCGGTCCGCGCCGTATCGCGCAGACGCGAACGCATAGGCCGCCGCGGCATCCCGGAGAAGCCCCTGCTCGCTCGGCCGTCCGCTCGAGCCGGCATAGCCCCGATACGACACCGCGACGAGCCCGGTGCCATCCGAAGTGATGTCCCTGAAGCGGCCGACGAGCCCGGCCAGGAAATCTCCGTTGCCGTGAAAATAGATGACGACCGGATGGCCCGGCTTGGCCGGCACGTGCCAGACGATGATCTTCTCGCCGTCCGCCGTGGTCAGGAAATGTTCTTCAGCCGCGCCAAAGCCGGCGGCTTCGGGCGCGGTGCGGGCGGTTTGCGGGATCGGAAAGATGAACGACCGCTGTGCGAAAAACACGGCGGCAAGACCGACCAGATAGCCGCCCGCTGCGAGAACGACGAGCCATTTCAGGACGGTCATGATTTCCCGTAGGCGGCCTCACAGCGCCTTGACGATGTTCTCGGTCATCTTCTTGGCGTCGCCGAGCAGCATCATGGTGTTGTCGCGGTAGAACAGCGGATTGTCGATGCCGGCATAGCCCGACGCCAGCGAGCGCTTGATGAACATCACGGTGCCGGCCTTCCACACCTGCAGCACCGGCATGCCGTAGATCGGCGAGGTCTTGTCTTCCTCCGCCGCCGGGTTGGTGACGTCATTGGCGCCGATCACAAAGGCGACGTCCGCCTGCGCGAATTCCGAATTGATGTCCTCGAGCTCGAACACCTCGTCATAGGGCACGTTGGCTTCGGCGAGCAGCACGTTCATGTGGCCGGGCATACGGCCGGCGACCGGATGGATGGCGTATTTCACCTCGACGCCTTCCTTCTTGAGCTGGTCGGCCATCTCGCGCAACGCATGCTGCGCCTGCGCCACCGCCATGCCGTAGCCGGGCACGATGATGACCTTCTGCGCATTCTTCATGATGAAGGCCGCATCATCCGCCGAGCCGAGTTTCACGGGCCGCACTTCGCCGCCGGCGCCCGCGCCGGCAGCGGCCGTCTCGCCGCCGAAGCCGCCGAGGATGACCGAGATGAAGGAGCGGTTCATCGCGTGGCACATGATGTAGGACAGGATCGCGCCCGACGAGCCGACCAGCGCGCCGGTGATGATCAGCGCCGAATTGCCGAGGGTGAAGCCGATCCCGGCGGCGGCCCAGCCGGAATAGGAGTTGAGCATCGAGATCACGACCGGCATGTCGGCGCCGCCGATCGGGATGATCAGCAGCGCGCCGAGCGCCAGCGCCAGGATGGTGATCAGCCAGAAATCGACCGCGCTGCCGAACATCACGAGCCTGACGATGAACACCACCAGCGCGATGCCGAGCGCGATGTTGACGATGTGCCGCGCCGGCAGGATGATCGGCGCGCCGCTCATCCGGCCCGACAATTTCAGGAATGCGATGACCGAGCCGGTGAAGGTCAACGCGCCGATGGCGACGCCGAGCGACATTTCGACCAGGCTCTGCGGATGGATGTGGCCGGGGGTGCCGATGTCGAAGGCCTCCGGCGCATAGAACGCGCCGGCCGCCACCAGCACCGCGGCCATGCCGACCAGCGAGTGGAACGCCGCGACCAGTTCCGGCATCGACGTCATCGGCACCCGGCGCGCGATCACGGCGCCGATCGAGCCGCCGATGGCGACGCCAAGTATCACCAGCAGCCAGCCGGTGCCGTCGGCGGGCGGATGGGAAGCCAGCGTGGTGGCCACCGCGATCGCCATGCCGATCATGCCGAAGAAGTTGCCCTGCCGCGATGACGCCGGGCTCGACAGGCCGCGCAGCGACAAGATGAACAGGACCCCGGCAACGAGGTACAGAACTGCGGCAAGATTGGCGTTCATCTGGAGGCCCCCATTGTCTTCGTCACCACGAGGTGCACGCCGTTCACTTGATCTTCTTCTTGTACATCGCGAGCATGCGCTGGGTGACCAGGAAGCCGCCAAAGATATTCACGCAGGCAAAGACCAGCGCGACGAAGCCGAAGCCGCGCGCCCACGGCCCGCCGCTGCCGACCATCGCGACGCCGACCGCGAGCAGCGCGCCGACCACGATCACCGAGGAGATCGCGTTGGTCACCGACATCAGCGGCGTATGCAGCGCGGGCGTCACCGACCACACCACGAAATAACCGACGAACACGGCGAGCACGAAAATCGACAGCCGGAACACGAAGGGATCGACGGCCTGCGCAATATGGTCCATGGCGGCTCTCCTCAGGCTTTCGGCTGGAAGTTCGGATGAATGACGGCGCCGTCCCTGGTCAGGGCGGTGGCCTTGACCAGTTCGTCGTCCCAGTTCACCGCGAGCGCCTTGGTCGATTTGTCCACCAGCGTCTCGATGAAGGAATACAGGTTGCGCGCATACAGGCTTGAGGCCGAGGCCGCGACGCGGCCGGCGACGTTGGTGAAGCCGACGATCTTGATGCCGCCGATATCGGCGACTTCGCCGGGCCTTGCGCCCTCGACATTGCCGCCGCGCTCGACCGCGAGATCGACCAGCACCGAGCCCGGCTTCATCGATTTCACCATCTCGGCGGAGACAAGGCGCGGCGCGGGCCGGCCCGGGATCAACGCGGTAGTGATGATGATGTCCTGCTTCTTGATGTGCTCGGCGGTCAGCGCGGCCTGCTTGGCCTGATACTCTTTCGACATTTCCTTGGCGTAGCCGCCGGCGGTTTCAGCCTGCTTGAACTCCTCGTCCTCGACCGCGAGGAATTTGGCGCCCAGGCTTTCGACCTGTTCCTTCACCGCGGGCCGTACGTCAGTGGCGGTGACCACGGCACCGAGCCGCCGCGCGGTCGCAATCGCCTGCAGGCCGGCGACGCCGACCCCCATCACGAATACCTTCGCCGCCGGGATCGTGCCCGCCGCCGTCATCATCATCGGAAAGGCGCGGCCGAAGGCCTCGGCGGCCTCGATCACGGCGCGGTAGCCGGCAAGATTGGCCTGACTCGACAGCACGTCCATCACCTGGGCGCGGGTAATGCGCGGCATCAATTCCATTGCGAACGCCGAGACGCCCGCGTCCGCCATGGC
>JBAVEE010000318.1:0-1783 GCA_049587575.1 Bradyrhizobium sp. | reverse complement strand
GCGAAGCGCGGCGCGTGCAGAAGGTCCAGCACGATCTGGCGTTCGATGGCGGCCAGGGCGCGGAACGGCTTCGGTCTGGGACGACGCATGGCCTGTGGTCTCGCCAAACGCCAGCGCTGACGATAGACGCTGGCGCGCGACAGGTTCAGAGCCGAGCACGCACCGGCGGTGAGGCCAGGCGTAGGCGCCAGCGCGACGATGGCATCGATCATGATGCATCGTCGCTGTCGGATGTCGCCAGCGGCAGACCCAGCAAGGCTGCCACTTTTTTTTGGATGGCGATGATGGCCTCGGCATGTTCCAACCGACGCATCAGCCGCGCATTCTCCCGTTTGGCCTGCGCCAATTCGGCCATCAATGGATTGCGCGGTGCGGGTTTTGGCCCTCGCTTGATCGGCGTCAGTCCACCGAGAGCACCAGCGGCGCGCAATCCGCGCCAATCGCTCAGGGTCGAGGAATACAGGCCTTCGCGGCGCAGGATGGCGGCGGTGCCGCCGGCGGGGGCGCGATCGATCTCCGCCAGAATCCGCAGCTTGTCCTGCCCGGTGAACGTCCGTCGGCGCGGCCGATCCGACAGTTCGGGAGCCGCCGCCGCTGGGGCTGCCACGGCGGTCGGCCTCCGGCCTCCCACCGCGTCAGCCCCAGCGGCGCCATCCGGCTTCAGGTCTCTGATTGGCATAACCATGTGATCTCTGTCCTACGCCCCGAGGCTAAACTCTTCGGACTCAGATGTCTCACGATCATTGGCACGGAGGGAAACAGCATTCGATCGTGCAGCGTCTGCTCAGAGCGCCCAGGAGGAAGGCGGCCGAGCAGTTGGTCGCCAAGGAACCGCTCGGCGACACCCCGACCGCGGCCCAATTGCCCGGGGCTACGGACGGCTCAGACTATGTAGGGCCTGACCCGCCCCCACAGCCTCTCCCTCCGAGCAAGCTTGGAAAGCCAGTTGGCGCGGCCGATCAGTCGACATCAGATCGACAGCGGGGGTCAAATTTGGGCCGATTGACACGCTGACGGGTTACGCGGCTTCTGCGTGGTGTCCGCGTAGAATTTCCGAATCATTCGACGCTCGTACTGCAATTCTTGGCAAGTGCATAAATATCTGCGCCTTCAATCAGACGCTTGCAGGTGTGAGTTCTGCAAAATTCTGCTTTCTTATGCAGATGTCGACAAAATTATGCAGAACTTTGCATAGATTTGCAGAAGGGATACTGGTTACCAACGGGTCCATTGGAGGCGGCGATGGCAGGATGGCCGAGGGAGTAGGTCATCCTTGCCAGAGCATTCCGAAGCGTTTCAGAGCATTTCGAAACGATCCGTTGCCACTCGTTGCGTGTTGTTGCGGATTGATTTTGACCGTTCCCGCCGGCCGGCGAAGTGAAACAAAGGTCAGTCCCGCCGCCCGTCGATCGCTTTTCTGATGCGGGCGACTCGGTGAGACAAAAGCCGTCGCCACTGATCAGCATGACTTTCCGTTGTGCACATGCCGAGCCAATTTCGCGAGGGCGCGAGGCGGTCAAGGCTCGTGCACCGCAAAGCGGCGCGCCGTCGGCGCGGCCTTGACGGCCGCAGCGACATCGTGACCAGAATTACGGCGGCACTCCCGCTGAGCTTCACACGCTTGGATTCCCGCCCCCATCTCGGGTTGGGCTTGGCTTGGCATCTTCAGTGCGTGGGGTGTGACAAGAAAATTCTTTGGCCTTCTGTTGGCCTATCGTTGGGGCTCATTGGTACGTGTTGGTATTTCTTGGGTCTCATTGGGTCTCGTTGGTACGTGGTGGCT
>JBAVEE010000317.1:0-1607 GCA_049587575.1 Bradyrhizobium sp. | reverse complement strand
GGGACGATCAATACCGGGGAGCGCGGCGGCCTATCCATCGGCGGCTCCTTCCGGCGCCAGCACGAACTCCGCGTCGTCGATGACATAGCGAACGTATTTGTAGTCGCGGATGAAGCTGATCCGGCCGTCCCGCCATTCCAGCCACATCAGGTAGCTGGGCTTCACCGCATGGGGATCCTCGTAGACCGCGATGACCTCGCGGCCATCGAGCCAGGCCGCAGCGAGCCGCACCGGGGCGCTGCGCGAATAGATGCCGAAGAACATGCCTACGTCGGCGGCGCCGGCGCGTGGCGGGTATGTCGACTGAACGAGTTTGACGTCGTCGGCCAGCAGCGCCCGCAGGGCTTCCCAGTCCCGCTGGTTGAACAGCGTGATGTAGCGCGCCGTCGCTGCGGACGCCGGCCGCGCGTCCGTCAGCGTGGCTGCTTGCGCGTTGATCTCCCGAAGACGCGCACGGCCCCGCGCCAGATGGCCCTTCACGGCGTCGACGGTGAGGTCGAGCAGCGCGGCGATCTCCGACAGCTGCTCGTCGAGCACGTCCTTCAGGATGACGACGCTTCGCTGCAGCGTGGGAAGCTCGGCAAACCGCGACACCGCGGTCTTCACCGCTTCCTGGCGCATCAGCATCTCCACGGGGTCCGGGCTGGCCGGGTCGGCGACTTCCGAGGCGGCCTCGATCGGCTCGGTCGTGCGCACCGCCCGGCCGCGCAACAGGTCCAGCGCTCGGTTGTGGGCGATCCGGAACAGCCACGCGCGCATTGGCGCGTCCTCCTCTAGTTCGGCGAGGGCGGCGACGGCGCGCGTGAAGGTATCCTGCACCACATCCTCGCCATCGATCACCGAGCCCATCAGGCGCGCGCAATAGCGGTGCAGCTCCGGCCGCAACTCGTCGGCAAGCGCCAGTAGCTGCGCGTGGCGCGCCGTGGTCGGTCCTGCACTCAAGCCGCGGCTCCCTCAAGCATGGTGATTCCGGTGTCGCCCTTCAGCCCAAAGGCAAAACCCCCGGCATATGCCGGCTCAATCAGCACCGAAACGACCTTGTCGCCGAACTCGCGGGGCGGCATCGGTGCGCCGAAGCGGGCGAGGAACGCTTCGGGCGTAAGACCGGCGGCGCGAGCATAGGCGTTGACGCCGGCGTCGCCGACCCCGGTGCCGCCGATGATCTGCATCGGCACGATCGCCTGGAAACGGATCCCGAGCTGCTTCTGCTCCGAGACGCCGTTGGCGTACCTCGCCATGATCCAGAGCATGCGCTTGGCGCCGGCGTAGCCGCCCGACAGCGGCGATCCGTTCACGGCCGCGCCGCTCGATCCGACCAGGACGCGGCTTCCGGGCTTGAGCGGCAAATTGAGCGCGGCCTGCAGCCAAAACAGCCCGGCCTTGACGTCGGTCTCCCAGGTCGCGGTGAAATCCGCCCAGCTGATCTGGTCCAGCCGGCCCATCCGCGGCTCCGCGCCGGCGTTCAGCACCAGGATGTCCGGGCGGACCTCGCCGAGGATGCGGTGGGCAGCGGCCTCGTCCGTCACGTCGGCGGCGATCGTGGCGACCCCCAGCCGGGCATGGACGCTCGCGAGCGCATCGGCGTCGCGCGCGACGACCGTCACCCC
>JBAVEE010000316.1:0-2913 GCA_049587575.1 Bradyrhizobium sp. | reverse complement strand
GTTCTCAACGGCTCATTAACCATAATTGTTTTAACTCCGTTAACGACGTTTTCCGGATGTGCGGTTCGCAACTCCGGAGCTCGATCGTCAAGCGTATGAATTTGTTGAGGTATTTCCATCGTGATGTCAGGTCCAGCAACGGGCCGCCGCGGGCGCGCATATGCTTTGCGTGCGTTGTTGCCGTGCCTTGCGCTGATCGCCCTGGATTCGCCCTCCGCGTTGGCCCAAAGCCTGACCTCCGACCTGCTGCGCCCGGTCCGTGACGGCTTCATCACGCCGCAGGATTCGCCGCTGCGGAAGACCAGCGAGAACATCGGCGACGGGACCTCCGGCGCCGCCAACGACGACCGGCTGCGCGACACCGACAGCCCTGCGCCGTCGCGCATCGGCAAGATTCCCACATACGGCCTTCCCGCCGCCAGCGGCGCGTCCGATTCCGGTTACGACTCGCTCAATCGCACGCGCAAGAAACCGAAATTCTATCCCGGTCAGCCCAGGCCGAAGCCGCCCGCAGGGCCCGGCAGTCCGGCGCCGGCGGCGAAGCTGCAGGCGACGACGATCGGCCGGGTGCGGCCACCGTCGGACACCGCCAACAGGACGCCGATCGCGCCGTCGATGGCCGGCACCGTCGATGGCCAGCCGCCGCGCAAACGCCTCAAGATCGACGACGATCCGTTCGGCCCGGTCGGCGACTATGCCGGCAGTTTTCTCATCAAGTCCGCGGTCGAACTGCGCGGCGGCTACGACACCAATCCCGGCCGGCTTCCGACGCCGGTCGCCGCGCCGTTCTGGGTGGTGGCGCCGGAATTCCTCGCGGTCTCCGACTGGGAGCGCCACGCGCTGGTCGCGGACCTCAGGGGATCGTTCACCGGCTACGGCAACAGCCTTCCGGCCATCGTCGACGGCGGGATTTCGCCGGCGCCGACCAATATCAACCGCCCGGATTTCCTCGGTCACATCGATGGCCGTCTCGACGTCAGCGAAGATACCGATGTCACCTCGGAAGTCCGCCTGCGCGTCGGCACCGACATTCCGGGCAGCCCGAACGTCCAGGCCGGCCTAGCCAGCTACCCGGTCTATTCGACGTTCGGCAGCACCCTGGGTTTCGACCAGCGGTTCAACCGGCTGCAGGTTTCCGCCGGCGCCACCGTCGACCGCACAGTCTACCAGAACTCCACGCTGACCGACGGCAGCATCTCCAGCAATGGCGACCGCGCCTTCAACCAGTATGGCGGCGTCGGCCGGGTCAGTTACGACCTGATGCCGGGGCTGAAACCCTTCGTCGAGGTCGAGGGCGACAGCCGCTTCCACGATCAGCAGATCGACAATTTCGGCTACGCGCGCAATTCCAGCGGCGGCTATGCCAAGGCCGGCACCTCGTTCGAGTTCTCGCGGATCCTGACCGGTGAAATCTCGCTCGGTTACGCCGAGCGCAATTATGCCGATCCGCGCCTCGACCGGCTGGCGGGCCTGCTCACCGCGTCCTCGCTGACCTGGACCGTAACGCCGCTGACCACGGCGAAATTCTATTCCACCACCTCGATCGACGAGGTCATCCTGCCCGGCGTCTCCGGCGTGCTGACGCACACCTATACCTTCGAGGTCGACCACGATTTCCGCCGCTGGCTCACCGCGGTCGGCAAATTCACCTACGGCACCTACGATTATCAGGGCGACGGGCGCACCGACAAAACCTATTCGATCGAGGGCGACCTGATCTACAAGCTGACCCGCAATCTCTGGATCAACGGCTCGCTGCGGCGGGATATCCTGGACTCCAACATCCCCGAAGGAAGTTCAGCCGCGACCGTGGTGATGCTCGGGGTGAGGGTGCAGAATTAGGCCCTGCAACGGCTGCCGACTCTCAGGAAGTCACTTCGGCAAACTCGTCGTCCCCATCAGGAACTGATCGATCGACCGGGCGCAGAGCCGGCCCTCGCGGATCGCCCACACCACCAGCGATTGCCCGCGGCGCATGTCGCCGGCGGAGAAGACGTTGGGGCGCGATGTCAGAAATTCCACGGTGTCGGCGCGCACATTGCCGCGCGGATCTAGCTCGACGCCGAGCGTCTTCAAAAGGCCCTCATGCACCGGGTGTACGAACCCCATCGCCAGGAGCACCAGTTGCGCATCGAGTTCGAATTCTGAGCCGGCAATCGGCTTGAACTTGTCGTCGACCTGCACGCAATGCAGCTTTTCCACCTTGCCGTCTTTGCCTGAAAAATGCTGCGTCAGCACCGCGTATTCGCGCCGAGCGCCTTCGGCCTGGCTCGACGAGGTCCGCATCTTCAGCGGCCAGTTCGGCCAGGTCAGGCCCTTGTTCTCGTGCTCGGGCGGCGCCGGCATGATCTCGAGCTGGGTCACCGACAACGCGCCCTGCCGGAACGAGGTGCCGATGCAGTCCGATCCGGTGTCGCCGCCGCCGATCACCACCACATGCTTGCCGCCGGCGAGAATGTCGGGCACGCCGCCGAGCGGCTCGCTCGAAACGCGGCGATTTTGCTGCGGCAGGAAATCCATCGCGAAGTGAATGCCGGCGAGATCGCGGCCGGGAATCGGTAGGTCGCGCGCCGCCTCGGCGCCGCCGGTCAGCGCCAGCGCGTCATACTCGTTCAGCATGCCTTGCGGATCGATTGCGCCCGGCGTCGAGCCGCCGACCGGCGCGCCGTAGTGAAAGGTGACTCCCTCGGCCTCCATCTGCGCGACGCGGCGGTCGATGACGTGCTTTTCCATCTTGAAATCGGGAATGCCGTAGCGCAGCAGGCCGCCGGCCTTGGCGTATTTCTCGAATACGTGCACGTCGTGACCGGCGCGGGCGAGCTGCTGCGCGCAGGCCATGCCGGCCGGGCCGGAGCCGATGACCGCGATCTTCTTGCCGGTCCTGGCCGCGGGGATTTCCGGCTTGATCCAGCC